>CACYDF010000089.1 GCA_902773085.1 uncultured Erysipelotrichaceae bacterium | reverse complement strand
CTTCTTTTAATTCGTTGTTATCCATTTTTTTTTTTTTTTATTAAAACATTGTATAGTAAAAAAAAAAAAAACGCAATATTTTTCGACAATTTTTTTGCTTTTCTCTATCAGTAAATGAGACTCTTTTTTTATGCGAATATAGCCTAAAATAATGAATTATTTCTTCGCTATCAAGACAAAAAAGAACTAAAAATGATATAATATAACTTGTCGATTTTAAGAGGTAATATATGGCTCCTAAACAAAAAAAAGAAGCACCAAAAAAACAAGTAATCAAGAAAGAAGTTGAAGCTACTAAAAAAGAAGAAGTCGCTCCTGCTATTATTGAACCAGTAACTAAATCTGATTCAGTTGAAGGAGACTATAATGATTTAGTAAAAAGAGATCCTTCTGTTTTTCAAAAACTTGAATATAATCCTAGTGGAAAACCAATTAGTGAAGATATTAAATCTGCTTTACTAAATTATAAAAAAGCAGTCCGTCTTCCAACAATTATTAGCACTTTAATAATGCTTTTAACTATTGGCCTTGTCTTTGCAAGTATGATTATTCTCTTTATAAAAGTTAGTGAGAACAATCCAATTAAGATTATTCTCTTTTCTTTAACTGCAGTCTTTTTAGTTGCTGCTTTTGTCTTTTCAAGAATATTTTCAAAAAAGAAAACTCTCTTTACAAGTGAATATCTAAAAAAATATGAAACTCTAGTTAATGGTGAAACTCTTTCAAATATTAATGTAAAAGATATTCAACTTTCTGTTGCTGGAAAAATTGACGATCAAGATGTTATTAGAACTCACTATTTTGCAACTATTAATGATATCCATTCTCGAGGTATTACTGAAGGAAAAAGAAATAATAAAAATATTAGATGCGGAGAACTCGCAGTTTTAATTCCTCCTGTTACCTTTACTGAAGCTAATAAACTTCCAACTAAATATCTTAATTTAGAAGGAAAAGAAGTTGAAGTTACTAATCCTGAAATTGAAGAAGTAAGTCAAGCTGCAAGTCCACTTTTATTTAAGAAACAACAAGAACCACGAGAAACTTATTTTGGTATCTATGGTAAGTTATTCAGTTATGATTTACCTCTTGATTCAAATGAAAGTATTATTATTGCTTTTAGAGGCGGAATTAAAAATACTTTCTTACCAAATTACTTAACTGGTTTTGAAGCAATAAAAGTTCCTGGATTAAATGACAATATTGTTGTTTATGCTCTTGATATTAGTAAATCCAAAAAGTTCTTTGATAAACAAGGAATCGAATTACTAAATAAAGTTAAAGTTAATGATGATTTCTTATCTGGTTTTATTTCGGCAAACTCATATGGAATTAGAGTAGGACTTAATCTTAGTGAAAAAGCAATGCAACTCCCATTAGATGAAAAAGGTATTACTCAATCTATTTTTGATAATTTTATTAATCCAGCTAAGGATTTATTTGCTTTCGTTGACCATTTAGAGAAGAAAAAGAAATGAAGAAAAAAGAATATTTAATTAAGAAGGTTGAAGATTTATCTAATATTACAAAAGACTTAGTTCCAACATTAAAAAAGAACGAAGTAATTTTAGTTAGTGGACCTTTAGGTGTAGGTAAAACATACCTTGCTAAAGAACTTGGAAAAGCACTTGGAATTAGTCAAATAATAAATTCACCAACTTTTAATTTAGTAAAGTTATATCAACTTGATGATTTAAATTTTTATCATGTTGATTGCTATAGACTTGAAGAAGCTAGTGAAGAATCTAAAAATCTAAACTTAGATGAATTTATTGGAAAAGAAAACAATGTATTTCTTGTTGAATGGCCTGAGTTTGCTCAGTCATCACTAAAGAAGTTTTCACCAGCAATAAAAATAGAAATGTCTTTTGGTGATGGAAAAGAAAGAAAGGTGCTTGTAAAAGATGAAAGGTAGTAAAATAGTTTCTTTATTTATCGATACTTCGACAAACCGTTTTGAAATGTCTCTCCTTATTGATACTAAGGCAAGAGTTATTTCTCATGAAAACACTAGAACAGTTACTGAAAAATCTAACTTATTAATGAATAGATTATTAATGTCTGAAAATCTAAAGATTGAAGATGTCGATTGTCTATATACTCTTCTTGGTCCAGGGTCTAATACTGGTATTAGAGTAGGTATTACTATTTGTAAAATTATTCACACTTTAAATCCAAAAGTTAAAATCTTTGGAGTTAACACTTTGAAGTTAATGAATTATGAAGGTGTTTCATTTTTATCTGATAGAAGTGGAAACTTTTTCATCTATGATGAAAAAAAAGGTAAAAGTGAAAAAATAAATAAGAATAAGATTGGAGAAGTCATTTCTAAATATGACAAGATTTTTTATGAAGATTTAGATGAAACTTGTAAACAAGTTATCCTTGATAATAATCTTAGTGAAAAAGCAAAAGGAGTTAATGTTGTTCAAGAAATGATTAATCGAAAAGATTTATTTGATGATTATTCCTCGACTCCTGAAAAATTCCTTCCAATATATGAGGCTAAAATATGATAATAAGACTAGCAGAAACTAAAGACGTAAAATCAATTATCGCTATTGGTCAAAAAGTATTATTAGACTTTTCTTTTAAAGAAGAAGATTTAAATAAATACATTAGTGACCCTGCTCATTTAGTTTATGTTGCAGATGATAAAAAAATAGTCGGTTTTATCTCTATAAGAATTGAAGGCGAAGATGCTGAAATTGATGCTATAGCTATTAATAGTGATAGGCAACATCAGGGAATTGGAACGCAGCTTTTACTAGAAGCTATTAAAGATCTGGTTGATAAAAATGTTATTAACCTTCTTCTTGATGTTAGAAGAAAGAATATGCAGGCATTTAGATTCTATAAGAAAAATGGTTTTACTACTACTAGCATTAGACCAAATTATTATCCTGAACCAAATCTAGATGATGCTTTCTGTATGAAGAAAGAAATCATTAAACAAGAAAAAGAAAAAGTTAGACGTAAAAATGAAATCATCTTAGCTATTGAATCAAGCTGTGATGAATCTGCTCTTGCTATTGTTAAAAACGGAAAAGAGATTATTGCAAATACTGTGGATACTCAAATTAAAGAACATCAAAAATATGGAGGAGTATATCCTGAACTTGCTTCAAGATTACATCTTCAAAATATGCCTAAATTATTAAAGTATTTAATGTCTTTAAAAGACTTTGATTTTACCACTATTACTCATGTTGCTTTTACTCAGGGCCCTGGTCTTCCTGGCGCACTCCAAATTGGTTCAGTTGTTGCTAAAACAATTGCATCTTATTTAGATGTTCCCTTAATAGGTGTTAATCATCTTGCTGGACATATTTATGCTGGTGAATTTGTAAAACCATATTCGTATCCTGCTTTAGCACTTGTTGCCTCTGGTGGAAATAGTGAAATAGTTTTATTAAAAGAATCAATGTCATTTAAAATTATCGGACAAAGTCTTGATGATGCTATTGGTGAAGCTCTAGATAAAGTTGCTAGACTTCTTGATTTACCATATCCTGGTGGAAAAGCAATTGATGAATTAGTTGGTAATAATGAATATCCTTTAATTAATTTACCTAAAGTAAATGTTGATGGATATAACTTCTCCTATTCAGGAATTAAAAGTCATGTTGCTAGATTAATTGAAAAAGAAAAGAGTAAAGGACCTCTTACTGATAAAACTAAATGTTCAATTGCTTATTCTGTTGAAAAGGTATTTATTGATCAATTACTTGAAAAATTATTTATTGCTGCAAAAGACTTGAAGATAAAAAATATTATTTTAGGTGGAGGAGTTTCTGCAAATTCTTATTTAAGAAAAGAAATTACTAATAGATGTAAGGCAAGCAGATACAATTTATTTATTCCTCCTTTAGAACTTACTACTGATAATGCTGCTATGATTGGTTTAGTTGCAAGTAAGAAAATTGCAATTAACAGGATGTGCAAATTTGATACACCAACTAGTGCGAATCTCGATTTAGAAATTGAAGGAGAATAAATATGACAATAAAAGAAATATACGAACTTAGTAAAAAACAAGATAAATCTATTGAAGGAAAAGAAGTAACTATTAAAGGCCTTGTTAGAGGAAATAGATTTATGGGTAATGTTGGTTTTATCCTCCTTAATGATGGTAGCTGTTTTTCTTCTTTGCAAATTGTCTATTCGTCTACTGATAAAAAAGCTCAAGCTATTAGAATGGGTTGTTCAATCTCTGTTAAAGGCAAGATTCACTTAACTCCTGAAGCAAAACAAATAGTTGAACTTGAATCAATGAAAATAGATCTTATTAGTGATGTTGAAGAAGATTATGTTTTACAAAAACAAAGAATGTCTTTTGAATATTTAAGAGAAATTCCTCAGTGGAGAGTACGAACAAACACTTTTAATGCTCTATTTAGAATTCGTAGTACTCTTTCTTATTACATTCATGAATATTTCCATAAGAATGGATATCTTTGGATTCATACTCCAATTATAACTGGAAATGATTGTGAAGGTGAAGGACAAGTATTTGATGTTCTAGCCTCTGGTGACAAAGTTGGAGAATCAAAATATTTTAATAGTCCTAATCCACATCTAACTGTCAGTGGCCAGTTACATGTTGAACCCTTTGCTCTTGCTTATCAAAAGGTTTATACATTTGGTCCAACTTTTAGAGCAGAGAAATCTAATACTACTAGACATGCTGCAGAGTTCTGGATGATTGAACCTGAAATTGCTTTTGCTGATTTAGATACTCTATGTAAAATCGAAGAAGAGTTTTTAAAATACGTTGTTAAAAACACTATTCAAGATTGCGAAGATGATATCAATGTTTTTGCATCTTTTATAGATAAAAATTTAAAAACTAAACTAAATGATTTTCTTACTAAGTCATTTGAATTTGTTGAATATTCTGATTGTATAAATCTATTAAAGAAAGCCCAAAAAGAAGGTGTTAAATTTGAAAATAATGATATTGATTTTGGACTTGATTTAAATAGTGAACATGAAAAATATTTAACTGAAGTCGTCTTTAAAAAACCTATCTTTTTAAGAAATATGCCAAAAGATATTAAAGCCTTCTATATGAAGTTAAATGATGATAATAAAACAGTCCAAGCTGTTGATTTACTTACTCCTGGAATTGGAGAACTTTGTGGTGGAAGTGTAAGAGAAGATAATTACGATCTTCTATTAAAGAGAATTAAAGAATTAAAGATGCCTCTTGAAAGTTACAAGTGGTATCTTGATTTAAGAAAGAACGGTTCAATGCCTCATGCTGGTTTTGGACTTGGCTTTGAAAGACTTGTAATGTTAGTAACAGGAATTGATAATATTCGTGATACTCAACCTTATCCACGAAATTATCGAAATATGCTATTCTAATTAAGATATGTTTGGAAGAAAAAAAGAAAAAGATTCACCTAATGTCATCACTCCTATTGTAGAAGAAATACCTCAAGCTACTTTAAATACTAACTTAGATTCTTCTCAAAATATGCCTAATCAACAAGGCACTAATTTAAATATAAATATTAATACCGGGAGCAATTCAGATGATAATAATAAGGTTGCTTCAACTAGAAATACTGCTAAACTAATATCAAATATCCTTGCGATTGCAATTACTGGAACTCTTGTTGGCTTTGCTGCTTTTTCAATTATTTCTTTTTTAGTTGATACATCAACAAGTAACTCTTCTTTAAATTCTTATCTTAATATTACAAATTATTCTTATACAAAAACTACTCGAATATTAACAGATTTCAAAAGAGATAATTCTCAAAAAATTAAAGACTTTTCTATTGTTGGAAGTAAATTTTTTGTTGGCGAATGTAAACTAACTCCAACTGCTTATAGTAATCCTAATTATGTCTTTGGTGAAGGTAATTATGGATTTGCTTTATATAATCTTGAAACAAATAGTCATAACTTTAATAATGGTAGAACTGATATCGCCAATGGGAAATACTATATTGATTTTTCTTTAGTAAGTCCTGGTAAATACGTCTTTTATCCGATTCAAGAAACATCAGCACCAGAGACTTCTAAAAGTGATATTGCACCTTATTCAATTAAGTATGATAATCCTATTAATGAAACTTTCTATACTCTACCTAGTAAAGAAAGCGGGAGGAGAAATAAAGTTACAATTAGAAATAATTCAGCATCTCCATTTACTTTAATTGATGTAGTTGATACAGGTTCAACTCTAGCTTCAGGATATTATGATGTTGCAATCTATCCTTCTATTTATGCAAAGTCATCAAATGGTGAAGAAAGAATTGAAAAAAGTGATGAACCAAGTAACGAACTTGTTAACATTTGTAAAGAACTTGTTTCTGCAATTAATAATGAAAAATCTATTGATAATAAAACTGATACTCATTTATATCAAGCTACTTACTTTTCTTCAATTGAAGAAGTTAGTAAAGCAAAAGTTCATACTGCTATTGCCATTAATAGTTCACTAAGTAATAACTATGTTTCTACATATTTAAAAGCAGATACTTATTCTTCTTTCTCAACTTATATTCTTTCTGATGATACAACTCTACCTAAATATGATGCCTTCCCAGAAATTAGAGAACTAACTGGTTATCTTGATCATTCAGGTGATGCCTTTGGTGGAATTTCATATAATGACTTAGTTGTTAAGAAAAACAGTGTTTTTGGAATTGAAAGTTCTATTATATGTACCACTGATACAAATAACCAAAATACTCTTGGTAATATCTTAAACGTCTTAAGGAGATAAATGTTATGTCAAAAAATTTAATTCTTGTTACTGGTGGTGCAGGATATATTGGTTCTCATACAGTTAAACTTCTTTTAGATAATAATTATGATGTGGTTGTTTTAGATAATTTATCAACAGGTTATTTAAAGGCTGTTGATAAAAGAGCTAAACTCGTTGTTGGTGATTGCCGTAATTTAGGACTACTTAATTCTTTATTTGATAAATATCACTTTGATGGAATTATTCATTTTGCTGGTAAGATACAAGTTGCAGAAAGTGTTTCTTCTCCTTTATCTTATTATGATGATAATTCTTTTTCGGTTCTTTCTATTTTAAGAGCCATGCGGTTATATAATGTTAAGAATATTGTGTTTTCTTCTACTGCAGCAGTATATGGTTCAAGTAAAGAAGATGCAATTAGTGAAGATGCAATACTTAATCCTACTTCTCCATATGGCAGAAGTAAATTAATGTCTGAAAACATGATTAAAGATGCTGCTCATGCATATGGATTAAAATATTGTATATTTAGATATTTTAATGTTGCAGGTGCAAGTAAGGATGGATCAATTGGAGAAGCACATCCAGTTGAAACTCATATCATTCCATGTATATTAATATCTCAGTTGAAGAATAAACAATTTACTCTTTTTGGTAAT
Organism: uncultured Erysipelotrichaceae bacterium; assembly: GCA_902773085.1. Taxonomy (GTDB): domain Bacteria; phylum Bacillota_I; class Bacilli_A; order RFN20; family CAG-288; genus Enterosoma. Next base: position 47,076 of record CACYDF010000089.1, on the reverse strand, counting down.
GATTCTCAAACAAGAGATGGAACTAATTTAAGAGATTATATCCATGTTCTTGATTTAGCTAAAGCACATGTTCTTGGTATTACTCATTTAATTAAAACTAAACAAAGCGATATTTTTAATCTAGGTAGTGAAACTGGATATACAAACCTAGAAATAATTCAAGCTGTGAGTAAAGTATTAAATAAAGAAGTTAATTATGTCTTCGGTCCAAGAAGGCCAGGGGATGCTGATAGTATTGTAGCTTCTAATAAACATGCTAAAGAAATCTTAAAATGGACAATTGATAATAACTTAGAAAATATGATTAGAGATGATTTAAATTGGAGACAAAAAAATCCATCCTTATATGGTAAAAATCATTTTTCAAATATCAAGAGCGATCTAGAAATTGTCGACTTAAAAATCAAGCCAAAGAAGTATTATGCTTCTTTATATGAAAATATCGAAAACATTGATTCCTTTAATCTTAAAAAATACACTAAATAAATTACGCCTTTTTTCTTATAAACAACTTTAAGAACTAAACTTAAATATTCTTGAATATATATGAAAAAACCGCCCTTTTCTTATAAGGCGGTTTTTATTATTTATACTTTATAAAATGTTATAAATATTTTTATTTTGCTTCTTCGTTATTAACTGCAACTACATGATTTGCACGTAAACCTTTTTCAGTTTCAGCAGTTTCAAATTCAACTTCTGTATCAGCTGCAATGGTTTTAAATCCTTCCATTACAATTTCTGAAAAATGGAAAAAATATTCCTTTTCATCTTCACCGACTATGAATCCGAACCCTTTGTCCTTATCAAATCGTTTAACTTTACCTTTCATCTTTTACGTCTCCTTAAACTATTAAATATTACTAAAAAGAATATCAAAAAAAAATAAAAACTTTATTTTAATATCTAAAAAAATACAATTTTTAGAAAATTGTTGTCTTTTTTTATTATCAAAATTTATCAAAAGCCTCCTTTATATCTATATTTTTTATTTTTGATGTTGCTATAGTCCCTATTATCAAAGATAATAGTAAACCTACAATAAGCGAAATCAAATATGGAACAAATGAAAAAGAAAAATGATTTAGTATCAAAGATAGTTGTTCAAAAATCGTTTTCTGTGCAAATATACTTATAACTAGAGAAGAAAGATAGCTAATTGCCCCTATCATTAAAGTTAAGAAGATATAAAACTTTCTTATTTCTTTCTTCGTATATCCTAAAGATAATAAAATGCCTATTTCTTTCTTGTCTTTTTCAATTATAAGAAACAAATTAAGAGTAATTAAAAATGATGAAATTAATAATGAAATTCCTGCAAGTATAGAAAAAAGAATTGTTAGATTTGCTAAAGTTTTTTGCATCTGTTTACTTATTATTAACATTGGAAAACTTCCTTTATAATCTCCGTATCTTTTTATTTCTTCTAAATAATAATCTTCACTATAGTTTTCTATATCTACTTTTAGAACAACTTCATTAACATGTATTTGACTAGGTTCAATCACTGAATGAGAAAACAAATAAGCAAAAGGGAATAAACTTTCATGATATATATTTAGATTGTCATTTTCGTATATTCCACAAACAGTAAGTTCTCCAAAAGAAAACTCGTTTTGGTATTTATTTCCTATCACACTTGTTTTTTCAAGAAGTAAAGTATGCAATGTCATTCCTAAAACTTGCTCTTCTTGTTTATTTAATTTCTTTGCAAAGGAAGAAGAAATTGCAACTTCATTATAACTAAAAGGCTTATGTCCATATTTGAGATTATCTTTATTTCTATCAAAAGAAACAAAGACGATTCCGCTTTTATCAATTGAAGAAAGTAGATCCCCTTTGAATACATCTTTTTCCACCTGAATTGTACTTGCTTGCATCTGACCTAAGTTATCTTCTGCAAAAGTGTATTCTCCTTCTATTTCGATTAATTTGTTTTTATACTTGCTAAAAAAGAAAGGCTTAGTAAAACCTGAAATGTATCCACTAGTAGTATAAGTATATGCTGCTGTTGAATAATCAATTGAAGAAATCTTTTCTTTGTTATCTGAAACAAATCTATTGATATCACTTAACGATAACTTATTCAAATAATCTTTATAAACTAAAAATCGATTATAAGTTTCATAATTGTTTTTTACAAAATATTGTTGAGATGAAAAGTTTTGAATTGATAGATGATCTGAGAACTTACTATTTAAATATCTAATAATAAACTCTTCTTTCTTTTTTGGATTTATTGTTATACCATATGCTTTTTCTAATAAAGCAGGATAATCTTGAAATGTATCTTCTCCTATAAATCTTTCTTTAAAACCTAGAGTGTTTTTAACAAATGAAGAAGTGAAAGAATGATTATTAGACATTACATAGTTATAATCAGAAAAAACAAAACCAACAATTTTATATGAATAATCTAAATTATATTTCCACGAAATCTTTCTTGCTTCAATTCTAAACGAAAGAGTGTTTGCTTCTATAAGCTCTAGTAAGTGTTTCCCATATTCATTTTCGTAATTTTTAATCTTTTCTCCAGTAATTAAATAATATAAAGATTTAAATTTCTTTTCATCAATTCCTATAATTATTTCATCTGGCTTCATTTCTTTACTATGAAAGAATAATTGATCGTTTTCTTTTTTTTCTTCTAACTTGTAACATTCTAGAAATGTTGAAAGGGAGAAATTCTCAATATACAAGCTTTTATTATTAAAGACAAAAGAGAATTGCTGATATTCACTAATTATTGAATCTATATTTGTTACATAGAACTCATCTGTCGTGATAATAGTATCTCCTAAATCTTGTTTGAGTTTTTCTATTTCTTCCTTTTCAGGTAAAGAGTAATAAGAATCTACTTCTTCGTTTTCTTTTTTGCTTATTACTAAGGAGTCTTCTTCCATGTAAGAAAGTAAAGATCCCAAAAGAGAAGATGAAACATTAAAGACTAACATAAAGGAAAGAGTAATAGTAAATAGGGCAATCGAAAGAGAAGTTAAAGCTAAAGCAAAATATTCTTTTTTTAAAAGTAAAGATTGAATAATATTTTTATAGAAATTTATTCCAGAATAATTCTTTCTTTCATAGTGAGTTTTCATCTCTTTTTCTGATGAAAGATTACCTTTATTTATTTCTGATAGTCTCCCGTTTTCTAGTGACAAAACAAAGGCATCTTGAGGTATCTCTTTTTTCTCGTGAGTAATAACAATTATTAAGCGAAATTTACTTTCTTCAATTAATAAAGAAGTTATCTCTTTTCTTAGCTTTTTATTTAATGATGAAATTGGTTCATCAATTAGTAAAACAGGATTATCTCGAATTAAAGCTCTAACTAAAGAAATCCTTTTTTTCTCTCCTCCAGAAAGAGACGAAAATAAAGATTCCCTCTTTTCAAATAAACCAACCTTGCTTAAATATTTGTCTATTCTTTCTCTTATTTCTTTATCTGATAATGTGCTTATTTCTAATGCGCTTTTTAACAAAGAATATACTTTCTTTTTATCATCTATTTTGTAATCTTGGAAAGAAAAAGAACAAGTAGAAAATAGATGATTTGCTCTTTCATGTTCATCAAAAGATTTGACCTTTTTATTAAGGAAAAATACATCTCCATTGTAGTTATAATCTATACCACCAATAATATGCAAAAGAGTAGATTTACCACACCCACTTTTCCCAACAATATAGTAAAGCCCTTTGCTAGAAAAACGATAACTAATATTATCTAAAACAGGAGGTGAATCTTTACTATAATTTTTTGTTATATTTTTTATTTCTATCATTTTAGTCTTCCCCGTCTAATTCTTTTTTTATACGTTTATCTTTTATTTTTTGCCTTGCTAAAAATGAAGTAAAACTTGTAACAATAATTAATAGAACAAAAATTAAGCCAGCTGATTTTATATCTATTATCTTAATAAAATTGGGTAGCCCCATTACTTTAAATGCTATACTCCCAACAATAGTATTCAGTACTGAACAAAGTGCAAAAAGTAAATAAATTGTGAGAAATACAATTATACCATTTGTAAATGTTATAATAAAATTGTTTTTCTTGTTATTCAATGAGAAAACTTTTACTAACGCTAAAAACTTAATATTGTTTTCATATAGCGAATATGTACTTAAGAATAGTAACAGTGTAGATAAAATAATAAACAATAATAAATACACCATTATTATTTTTGTAATTGATGTTACCACTTCTTTTGTTGAATCATATATCTCTATAGTTAAAGAATTTAATTTGAGTTTTAGATTTTTCTCTTCTATTTTTTCTTTCATTTGTAATATTTCTTTATCTGTAATTACATATGATCTGCTGTTTAAATCACAACTTGATAAACTATATGTTTCTAGCATCTCTTTTACACTAACTTCTCTATCATATTTCTTTGATATATTTTCACATCTTATTTTATTTAATGATTGATATATGCCTTCATATGAATAATAAACAATTGGTTTACTAAATGAACTACTTTCTTTACTTACCCCACTAACTATAAATGTTAATTCCAAATTGCATAAATCACTTATTTCTTCTTTATCATCATTAACAATAAATTGATGATTAAAATATATTTTTTGATTTAGAGGTGAATCTTCTATTTTAAACATTTTTACAAATAAAGAGTTAACTACAATACTCACAGAACTGAGTATTCCTTCTCCCTCTTTTAATTTACTTTTATCTTCTTCAACAACCGGAAAAAAGTAGCAATCACCACTTATATTATTTAAGTATATTTCTTGATATTGAGGAATAAAATAATCAAGAGAACTTCTAACTTTTTTTACTCCTAATTCTTGTAGATCTTTTTTTGCTGGTAAGGAGACTTTTTCAAGCTTCAAATTTGATGAAGTTTCTACCTGTTCTACTCTTGATAAATATGCTGTTGAACTAGAGTAAAACATATCCATAGATTTGGTTAAAGTATTATCGATGTTAAAGAATATATTCATACCAATATACTGAAACGAAAAAGAAAGTGATAAGAAGATTACACATAACATTATTCTTATCTTGTGTTTTAACAAATACTTTAAATTTAATAGCATTCCTTTTTTGTAACTTATATGCCTATTATCTTCTTTAACTACTTCTGTTTCTTTTTTGTTTTCTTTTTTTTTGTTAAAAACTAAATTAAGTCTTCCTTCTTTAAGTTCGTATAATATTTCTGCTAAATCATATGCGCCTTTTTCATCATGAGTAACTAAAACTATTAACATTTTTTCTGATAATTTTTTTATTAATGAATAGATTTCTTTTGTCGTAATATCATCTAAAGCGCCTGTTGGCTCATCTAAAATTAGAATATTGCTTTTATTTACAAGTGCTCTTGCAATGGAAACTCTCATTTTTTCACCACCTGAAAGGTTCTTAATATCTCGCTCCTTCTTATCAAGCATATCAACTTGTAATAAAGCATTATCAACCTCTTCGTCAATTAGATCATCTTTTTCATCTTTTAAATACAAAGGTAAAGCTACATTTTCTTTAACATTTAAATAATCAAGTAATGTAGGTGACTGAAAAGAAGTAGATATTCTTACTCCTTCTTTCTTAATAATCTTCCCACTTGTTGGAACTAAAGAATGATTCATTAGAGAAAGAAGGGTGCTTTTACCACTTCCCGATTCTCCTAAGATAATAACTAGTCCATTATCTTTTAAAGAAAAAGAAATATTAAAAAGAACGTTATTTTCATTTGAATAACAAAAAGAAACATTCTCAAATCTGATTAATTCCATTATTTTCCTCTCATTATTCTTTTGCTTATTTTCGCTTTCTTTTTTAATTAAATATGATAAAAACGTTTTTCTAGTGAAATAAAATAATAAATATTTATTATTTTTGTATAATACTAAAGAGAAATATGGATAATAAATTAGATAGATTTTTGACAAAAATTGGCTTTACAGAAGAAGAAAAGAAAAATTTTTCTTCTGCTTTTTTTTCGAATCTTATTAACGACGCCGAGAACAATCGTATCATTGCAACAATTAAGAATCCTAAGTATTTACCTTATAAAAGTTATTTGACTTTATTTGAGAAATGTAATAGCTTTTTTTCTAGTGGTGGTTTTTCTGTTCAACTTTCTTTTGCATATGAAAATGAAGATAATATTGAAAATTTAATTGATGAAATCTGCCCAAATTATCGACAACAAATATTTGAAAAAGAAAAGAAAATAATATTCTTTTATACAAATCAAGAAGTCTTAGATGAAATGAGTGGAACTGTTACTAAAGCAGGAGAGTTCCTTAACTCTATTTCTTCTTCATATAATGTTTATTTACAAGAGTCTGTGTTCTCAGATGATACTATTCTTGATGATTTAGAAAGAGAGCATAACTTAGAATCTCTTGCTTTTTCAATGCAAGAACAAGAATTATTAGCTCATCAAAATGAATTCCATCAAGTAAAAATTAAAGATATGAGTATTTATAACAGTGTAATTGTTGAAGGAAAAATATTTAAAACTGATTCTAAATATTCTAAAAAAAACTTATTAATTAAAACAATCTATATCGCAGATTCTACTTATGCAACCTATTTTACGTTATTTGAGAATAAAAGAAGAACAAAAGAAGAACTAGATCAATACGAAGAAGGAGTTAGTGTTAAAGTTACTGGAAGAGTTACACGAGATGACTTTAATCGGGGACAACTGTGCATTCAACCATATTCAATTACTACTCTTCCTAGCACTCCTCCAAAAGTTGATTATGCAAAAAAGAAAAGAGTTGAACTTCATCTTCACACAAAAATGTCTACTCTTGATGGTGTAACAAGTGTTGAAACTTATGCAGACAAATTAAAAAAACTTGGCCATACTGCTTTTGCAATTACTGATCACGGAGTTGTTCAAGCTTTTCCTAATGCATATAATGTTGCACAAAAAACTGGTTTAAAAATAATCTATGGTTGTGAACTTTACATGGTCGATACTAAAAGAAAATTTATCTATAATCCCTCTGAGCAAATATTACAAGATGCAACCTTTGTTATATTCGATACTGAAACAACTGGCCTTTCTTGTAAGTATAATCGTCTTATTGAATTTGGTGCTGTGAAAGTTAATGCACATGGAAGAAAAATAGATGAAGTAAATTTCTTTATAAAACCAAATCAGAAGATTAGTAAGTTCTCTATGGATGTATCTCACATATCTCAACTTGAAGCCGATTCAGGTAAACAAATTAAGCAAGCTTTGGAAGAAATAAAAGAGTTCTTTTCTGACTGTATTTTAGTTGCACACAACGCTGCTTTTGACTATGACTTTATTAATGAAGCCTTAGTAAATAACGGTATGGAAAAAATTACTAATCCAGTAATTGACACACTTGAAATTGCAAGATATTTATATCCTGATTTTTCTTCTTATAATGAAAAAGCTATAGCTAGAAAACTACAGATTGAATTTGATGATTCTACTGCTCACAGAGCTAACTATGATGCTGATAGATTATCTCTAATTTTCTCTGGAATATTACAGCAACTTTTTAATAAATTTGGAAAGCAAATTAAACATAAAGATTTAGAGAATTTAACTCTTGATAAACAAAGCCTAGAATCTATATTCCCTTACCATGTAACTGCCTATGCAAAGAATGAACAAGGTATAAAAGATTTATACAAATTAATATCTATTTCTTCAACTGAACATATATCAAAATCTGGTAATCCTTTTGTGACTAGAGACGAGCTAATTTCACTTAGAGATAACCTCTATTTAGGTAGTGCATGCTTAAACGGAGAAGTATTTAACAATGCTATGACAAAAGGTGATGCAACCTTAATTGAGTCAATGAAGTTTTATGACATTATTGAGGTCCAACCACCAAAAAATTATTTATACTTAATCCACCGCGGGAGACTGACTGACGAAACTATGGTGCAAGAAATTTTGTCTGATTTAATAAAAGTTGCTAAATCTCAAAATAAAATTGTTTGCGCAACTGGCGATGTCCATTACTTCGATAAAGACGAAAAGAAATTTAGAGATGTATTAATATCTGCTAAGGGATTGAAAGGCGTTAGGCATCCATTAAATCTTGCTCCTTTTGAACACGAAAAGAATCAGAAGATTTTACAAGAATGGTATTCTCATCCTCTTCCAAATCCTGACCAAGAATTTCTAACAACTACTGAAATGAAGGAACAATTTGCGTTTTTAAATGATGATGAATTAGTTGATGAAATTGTTGTTGAAAACACAAATAAAATTGCTGATTCCATTCCTAATTTAATACCTATTACACAAGGCCTTCATACTCCATATATGCCAGGTTGTGATGACTTATTAATTTCTCTTGTAAATCAAACCGCTACTGAGAAATATGGTTCTCCTCTTCCTGAAAAAATTAAGTCTAGATTAGATGAAGAATTAAACGGTATTGTCTCTAATGGATATGGTGTTATTTATTGGCTTTCATCAATGATTGTTAAATGGACAAATGACCAAGGTTATATTGTTGGATCTCGAGGTTCTGTTGGTTCATCTTTAGTGGCTATGTTTTCTGGTATTTCTGAAGTTAATCCTTTGCCTCCTCATTACCTATGTCCATCTTGTCATTACCTTGAATGGGCCGATGAAAATCAATATGAATCTGGTTTTGATTTGGAGCCAAAAGCTTGCCCTAAATGTGGGCATGAACTTGATAGAGATGGTCAAAATATTCCCTTTGCTGTCTTCCTTGGATTCCATGCTGAAAAGGTTCCTGATATTGATTTAAATTTTCCTTCTGATTTCCAAGATCAGGCAATGGAACACTTAGCTAGTGAATTAAATAAAACTGGTAATTCTTGTTTTAGAGCAGGTACTATTCAAGCTACTCAAGAAAAGCAAGCAAGAGGTTATGTTCTTGGTTATTATGAATCTCTTGGTGTTCCTACAGGTGATATATCTGATGCGCAACTAGACTACCTTGCTTCTGGTATAACTGAAGTAAGAAGAAGCACAGGTCAACACCCAGGTGGAATTATTGTTATTCCAAAAGGTAAAGAAATATTTGATTTTTCTCCTTATCAATATCCTGCTAATAATTCTGATGCCTCTTGGAAAACTACACATTTTGATTTCCACGCTATTCATGATAATGTTTTAAAATTTGATGCACTATCTCACACTGACCCTTGTACAGTTAAATTAATGAATGAATTGTGCAATATTAAGTTTTCTTCCCTTGGTGATTTAAGATACGATGTTGATATTACTGATCCTAAAGTCGTTTCTGTCTTTTTCTCAACAGCTGTTTTAAATTTAAAAGATAATGCATTAAAACAAGAAACTGGAGCTTTAGGTCTTCCTGAATTTGGAACTTCTATTGGTAGAGATACACTAAAAGAGACTCAGCCAAAGTCTTTTGCAGACTTAGTTAGAATCTGCGGCCTTTCTCATGGAACTAATGTTTATAGAGGAAATGCGCGAGATTTAATTATTAATGATGGTTTACTTTTATCTGATGTTATTGCTTGTCGAGACGATATTATGATTACTCTTGTAAATAAATATGGTTTTGATAAATCGACAGCCTTCCAAATAATGGAGAATGTAAGAAAAGGCAAGTTCAATAAAAAGAGCTTAGGCGATAACTTTATTAAGTATGTTCAGATGATGAGAGAACACAAAGTTCCAGAATACTATATACGTTCTTGTGAGAAGATAGAATATCTTTTCCCAAAAGCTCACGCAGTTGCTTATGTTGCTATGGCCTGTCGTTGTGCCTGGTTTAAAATTTATCATCCAAAAGAATACTATGCAGCCTATTTTTCACTTAGAAGTGATGCATATGACATAGTGACTATGCAAAAGGGAATTTCTGCTTGCAAGGAGAAAATAAATTTTATTAGGAATAAAATTGCAAATAGAGAAAAAGTTGATGCAAAAGAATCTAATTTAATTACCACATACGAAGTCACTATTGAAATGTATGATCGTGGTATTGAATTTGAAAATATCTCGATTGAACTATCTGATACAAATAAGTTTTTAATAAATGAAAAAACAGGAAAATTAATTCCTCCTTTCATCACTTTAGATAATCTAGGAGAGGCTATTGCTGAAAATATTGTTAAGGAAAGAAAGATTAGGCCGTTTTCTAGTATTGTCGATTTACAAGAAAGAGCTCATGTCAATGAAAGGGTTCTTGAAATGCTACGAAACATTCATGCTCTTGATTCTCTTCCAGAATCTGATCAGATGACTCTTTTCTAATTGGCTTTCTTTTTAATTGCCGAAAATAATGGTATTATATATAATAAATATTGCATTAATTATTAAATAATATGGGAAAACAAAAACGTCTTTTTGCTTTTTTATCTTTTTCTCTTTCACTTCTAATTCCTAGTTGTACAATTTTTGGCTTGTCAGAAGCTGCAACTATTACAACTGATAATTATCTTGAAGTAGATTTAACAAAAAGAGAATATTTTGTTAATGAAACTGTCGATTTAAGTGATTGTATAGTTAAAGGTGTCGATTATGAAACAGGCGACAAAAAGGAAGTTAACTACACAATTAGATGGGCAAATGCTAAACAGGATATCCGACAAGGTGACATCCTTTCAATAACACCAGGAAAATATAGATGGGTTTTTTCTTCTGAAGGATATAAAAACTATAGTATAGAAATCACGATATATGAAGCTATGAGTGAAAGCTTCTATATCTCTTCTTATCCTATTCATCAATATTATTATGCAAATTCTCCTTCTAGTACATTTAGTGGAGAAGGTTTAGTTGCAAAAAGATTATTAACTTATGAAACACTTAATGGTCAACAATTAAAAAAGATTTATGATGTTCCTCTAAGTGCTTGTTCTTTTTCTTATCGTAACAACAATAGAAACATCCCTTTAACAAAAGGCTATATGTTTCCAGAAGGGACCAAAGGGGTTTATACAATTTCAGTTACTGCGCCTTCTTTTTTGTTTTCTGGAAAGCAAACTGCACCAGCTACATATAAAATAAACGTAACAGATTCGGCTGTTTCCTCTTCTTTATCTTTAGAAGATTTTGATGAATCAACAATAGTTAAATATGATACTGACGAAACAATTACTTTAACTATTACAAATAATGAGATTGATCAATCTAGACAAACAGGCACAGAAAATTATATCAGTCCAAGTCAAGTAGATAACTCTTTTGGTTTTGATTATTTTAGAACAAAAAACGACGAGGAAAAAATAGTGTGTCCCTCTATTGGTGATGTTCCTGTTTTAGTAATTCCTTTTTACTTTAATAACAGCAAAAGCCACGAGTTATTCACTGATGAAAATTTATCAATAATAGAGAAGTGCTTCTTTGGAAACTCTGATGATTTATATTATGAGTCTCTTAGATCTTTCTACTATAAGAGCAGTTATGGCTTGTTAAATTTTTACGGACAAGTTGCGCCTCCATTTAATCCTCAAATTGATGGATCAAAATCGTATAAAATTAATTTTGGTAGTGATGGCTTACCAGTTCTTACTGATAATGATTTAGCCCCTATGCTTAAAGATGCTGTCAGCTATGTTAAGAAGTCTGGTTTTGATTTAAGAGACTTTGATTCTAATGGAGATGGTTATATTGATGCGCTATGGTTTGTATCATTTAATCCTATCAGTCCTTTAGCCAATAATTCACATGCTGGCTGGCCACATACTAATAACCTTTTAAATACAACTCCTAATGTATCTGAACCAGTTGTTAATATGTTTGCATGGACTCCTATCGGCACTTTAAATGATGATTTCTATAAAGCACAAAAAACTACTAGTGCAGGAACAACTGGTCAAAACTCTACTGGAGATGCACATTCTATTATTCACGAAACAGGTCACTTACTTGGACTTAGCGACTACTATTCAGTAACAGCAAGCAGTGATGCTCCTTATGTTTTTCAAACTAAAGGTAATTCACACGTCGCAAATTACGCCCCTCTTGGCGGTCTTGATTTCATGGATAAAAACTTCCTCGATCATAATCCATATAGTAAACTTCTTCTAGGTTGGACAAAACCATATTTAGTATACGGAAAATCTACAATTACGTTAAAACCCTCTTTATACAAAAACCAAGTTGTTGTTATACCTTATGATTCTCTTGATTATTCAAGTTCATATTATAAGAATAGTCGTGGTGAAACAAAATTCATTCCTTATGATGAATATCTTGTTATTGACTTTTTCACACCTGAATCTAATTACCCTTATTCAAGTAGTATCAATGATAATCTTAATACCAAAGGATATGATGTTTATTCTACTCAAAATTTTACAAATACTGGTGTAAGAATTTATCACGTTGATAAAAGAGGTTTAGTATATTCTAATAACGAATATGTAGTTCCTTCAGATCCTGTTCACCTCATTTCTCTAGGTGAAAATGAACTTCTTGCTTGTCCTATTACTAATACTGAGTATGGCGAGTTTGCTGAACATGGTTCTAAAAATCGAAATGGTGCAATTGCAAATATAGTAGGTGGCGAAAAATTTGCTAATTACTGTGATGAAATTAGAATCCTTACTGTCGACAATGAAGAATATGTTGATTCTTCTTATTACCTAAAGTCCACTACATCTGACTGCAATTCTGTTCTTTTCAAAAGTGGATCTAGCTTTGAAATAGGAAGTTATACAACCCCTACAACTGTAATGGAATATCCTTCCAGAATGAAAGAAAATGAAAAAAGAAATTCCTTATCTTGCTTTGGTTTCCTTTCTTCACTAGTTAAAGATTTGTCTCCTGAAGAATTAAACAATTTATATTATTGGCTTGAATACAATGGCCCAACCCAATATTACACAAGCAAACAATGGAGTATTATTAAAAAGCGTAATAGTAATACCGCCTTAGATGCTGAAGAAACAACTATATTTAATTCTTTACTTGTTCCAGCTGGCTTTGGAAACAAAGCATTATTTAATAACGGCTCCAAGTGTTCTTATCAAATTAATATTAGTTAATTTCTTTTATTTCTTCTTTTGTTGTTGCTTTCCTGGATATTAATAAAGATATAGTTATTCCTATACCAAAAGTTAAAAAGCCAATTATAAAGTCAACTAGTTGTATAGTTGACATTTTTGATGAAAAATAAACCAAATAAACCTTTTCAAATAGTTCTTTAGAAACAAAAATAGCTATTATTGAACCAATTGCAAGACCTGAAATAAAAAAATCCATCTTTTCTTTATTCTTTTTCATTGAAACTAGCATAATTTTGTTGGTTATTAATACACCTAAGAGGAATCCAACAATTAATAATACAAATATTAGAATAATCATTGGTGATTCTATAATGATTGAAAAATGAATAGAATTTAAAATAATTGAATAATATCCTATCATCATTAAAAATGCAGATGCTGACAATCCTGGAATAACCTGCGTAATTCCTATTACAAAACCAATTAAGATACTTACAAAGTAAAAATATGTTTCTACATCAACTAAAGTTCTTACACTTTTTTCTTGACCATAAAATAATTCTTCTCTTGATAAATAAATAGACAAGAGACAAATAAATAAAATAAAAATAGTTCCTATAAGCATTAAAAGAATATTAGATGGTCTTTTTTCTTTCCCTTTAATTTCTTTAAATAGAACAGGGGATGATCCTATCATTAGTCCTGCAAATAAAAAGATTGTTGAGAAAGGGACTATATCTAATAAAAATCTAATTAAAAATAAACCACTTAGTAAACCTATTAATATACCTAACACAAGTGGAAGAAGAAAAGTAAAACACATTTTTTTCTTTCCTTTTTTTAGAATATTTGAAACTGCATAAACTACTTTATAATAAACTCCTAAACTTATTAAAAGCGTTGCTCCTGAAACACCTGGAATAATAACAAAAAGGCCTAAGACAATTCCAAACAATAATGATCTTATCCACTCACTTTTGCTTTGATAAATTAGAGAGATTTCTGTGTTTTCTTTTTCCATAGACATATGTATTTTATTCTTTTACAAACTAAAATAGAATAGCAAGAACAATCTTTCAATTACTTATTGCTAAGAATATCTTTAGCTAAGTATTTTGCTTGCGAAACAGTAAGCTGCCTTGCTCTTAAAAGAAGAAGAGCATTTATTTCTTCTCTGTGGGTTTTGCTTAAATAATCTTTTGTAAACTTGTTTTGTTTTAAACAGTTTTTTATTGCTTTATTATTATCCTTAAACATTATCTTAAAAAGTAAATAATATTTATAATCAATATCATCATATTTGTCTATTCTAATAAAGGTCGAATCAACTTTAGGTGAAGGGAAGAAAGAACTACTTTTTACTTGTACTGCACCATCAATTTTATATCCACAAGCAAGGAATAGTCCCATGGGTGTGTTCTCCTTTTTACCAGGAACATAAATAAGTTTTTCAGCGACTTCTTTTTGAACCATTATTCCGAATGTAGAAAAGTTGCCTTTTATCAATTTTTCCAATAACGCTGATGTTATGTTGTATGGAAGATTTCCAATTATTAATCTATTCTTGTCTATTTCATCTTCAAATTCATACTTTAAAAAGTCGTTTTGTACGATTGTAATTTCTTTGTCTTGAAAGATATCTTTTAGTATTTTTACCATATCTCTATCAGCATCAATAACTGTTAATTTTTTTGCTCTATCAAATAAAGGTATAGTTAGTGCACCTATACCTGGACCAATCTCAATTACTTCATCATAAATAGAATAATCAAATAAAGAAATTATTGAGTGAATAACATGTTCATCAATCAAAAAGTTTTGACCAAAAGATTTCTTTGGAACAATATTATATTTTACTAATATGGCTTTTACTCTTTCTGCTTCATTCATCGATAATATCCTCTATTTCTGATCTAGTTATACTGAGCATTAATAATGCATCTTCTATCTTTTTGTTTGTTTGAAAAGGTATTCTAAAATGTTTAACTACTTTTTCTCTTTTCTCTCTGCTGCTTTCTCCAGATAAACCTAGTTCGTAATAATCGTCATCTCCTAAAGATAAGTTTTCATCTATAAATAAATCATGTTTAATAAATGGTGCTAGGGCTTCTTTTAGTACTTCACTTTTTGCTTGTGCAATACCGATTTTATTGTTTGAGTCTTTGGCATCTTTTTGTTTAACATAACAAGTTAAGCATTTACCAAGTTCTCTTTTTAATTTTTCCTTTATTTCTTTTCCAGGAGAGTCAGGATCAAGGACTAAAACTATTTCTCTAATTTTATGAACTTCTTTTAAAAACTCTATTACTTCTCTTGGAATATATTTCCCACCAGTTTCAACAACAAAAAGGCATCCTAATTTCTTAAGTCTATCAGAGTCAGTTTTTCCTTCACACACATAGAGATATCTATTATCACCTATATTATTTAATTCCATAAAACCTTTCTCCGTTATCTAATAATATTTTAGCTACTTTTTCTTCATCTATATTCTTTAATTTTGAAACTTGTTTAATAATTAATGGAATATTAGCAGGAGTATTAATCTTTCCTCTATATGGCTCTGGTGAAAGATATGGTGAATCTGTTTCACTTAAAAAGACATCTAGAGAACTTGAAGAAACAATATCTTGAATAGTTTTTGCATTCTTAAATGTTAATACTCCTCCAATTCCAAAGAAAACTGGTATTCCAAGTTTTAAATATTGATTAAATATCTCTTTTGAATCACTATAGCAGTGTAGATATGTTTTTATAGGCTTTTCTTCCTTTATTATCTTCAATGTATCTTCTCCTGCATCTCGAGAATGAACTACAATTGGTAAATTATGTCTTTTTGCTAGTCTGATTTGCTCAATAAACAGTTCTTTTTGCTTAATTTTTAATTTTTCTTCCTTAGAATAATGATAATCTAGACCAATTTCGCCTATAGCTTCAATATTTGATATATTTTTATTAATTATTTCATAAGCTTGCTTAAAGTAATCATCATTTTCAAGTGCAAATTCAGGATGAATACCTAAAACTGCATGACAAATGTCTGAATATTGGTCTTTTATTGATAATATTTTCGTTAATGAATCTAAAGAATCTCCACAATTATAAATACCAACACAACCATTTCTTTTAGATGAAGAAACAATATCATCTATTTGATTACATAATTTTTCGTCATATAAATGTGCGTGACAATCTAAATATTTCATTTATTTACCCAAACAAAAATGTGAAAACAAAGTTTCATATATATCTTCAGCAGTTTTTGCTTCATTATTCCCAAGATATTCATTTATAGTATTAATCACTACCCTAAGTTTATCAGAACATATTTCTATTTCGTTTATTATATTTATTGATTCTTTTGCATCTTTTAGCTGATTACTTATCTTTGTTAAGTAGTCTACATCTCTTTGCCCAAGGAAGTACCCTTCTTCAACATTTAATAAGTCTAGTTTCTTTAGTATTAAATCAGTAAGAGGTTTAATATCTTCTTTTAATGCCGAAATAAAAATATCAGCTTCATCTTCTTTTCCTTTCTTATTTAAATCTTTTTTTGTCTGAACTTTAATGCAGGGTTTATTCTTTATTAATGATAGTATTTTCTTTCCTTTAAACATATCAAAATTAGTATCACTTAGTAATAGTAATAAATCTGACTTTTTTATTATCTCATATGTCTTTTTAATACCTAGATTTTCTATTCTGCTTTTAGTTAGTCTAATACCTGCCGTATCATTAAAAATAATCTTAATGCCAGATAGTTCAATCTCTCCTTCAACTACGTCTCTTGTTGTTCCTGGAATTGAAGAAACAATTGCCTTTTCTTTTTTTAGTAACGCATTTAATAAAGTCGACTTACCAACATTGGACTTTCCAATAATTCCTACATTAACACCTTTATATATAAAATTATTTTTCTTTGTATTTTGTAAATGATAATCTATTTCATCAATTAGTTTTTGAATTTTGCTTTTTGTATTATCAAGTTCATTATTTGCTTCTAAATCATTTTCAATATATTGATCTTCGATATAGTATTCCATGCTTGAAATAGATAACAAAATTTCTTCTTTTATTTTGTTAATTAGTTTTGTGTTTTTTCCACCCAAAGTATTTAGTGCAAGATTTTTAGATCGCAGAGTATTTGCGTTAATTAAATCGTTTATTCCTTGTGCTTTTAGCAAATCAAACTTGGAATTAAAATAGGCCTGAGCAGAGAACTCTCCTTTGTTGGCTCTTCTAGCTCCAAGAGCCACTAAAGTCGAAAGCAACTCTTCACAAATAACAGGATTACCATGTAAGAAAAAGTCTACACTATCATTTCCTGTATAAGATTCTGGACCTTTATAATAAACAACAATACACTCATCAATCTTTGTGTTTTCGTTATTTTTATCTTTAAACAACTTTGTATAAAAAGCATAATTTGGCTTTATCTTGTCTAAATCTCTTTTTGTTATTTGCCTTAAAATAGGTAAAGCTTGTTCTCCAGAAAGTCTTACGATTGCAAGCGCACTTTTGTAAGGAGGGGTAGCAAGTGCACATATAGTATCAAATACAATCATTTCACTTTACCTTTTTTATTTGGCTTATCAAGATTAATTAAATTTTTAGTTGTTAACTTGCATAAAACTATGAAGATTATAATAAAGCCGACTGTAATAATTGCTGAATGCCACGGTTCTAAATATATTCCAAAAAAATTAATTTTATATGAGAAGTTATCTGTTAATAATTGATTAATTTTTTCAGGAGTAATGCCGCTTGGGAGAGTAATCTTTGTTGAATCAGATAATGTGTTACTAACCATTTCAAAAGGTATAGATAAAAAACAATATCTTAAAAGTGCACATGAGTAAGTCCATGGAATAAAAGCGCAGAAATATTGAACACCTTTTGGTAAAAGCCCAAGTGGCATATAAGCACCAATTAGAAATCCTGCAGCAGTAGAAACAAGTGCAGCAATAGAAGCAAGCACTGGTTCACTTTTTACTAAAGATGAAACAAACAAAGCAGTTAAAGAAGAAAAAATATTAGTTAATACAACTATTAAAAATAAGATTAGTATCATACTAAAAGAGAACATAAATTCCCCTAAGATTCCTAGGCAAATAAAACACACTAATAACACTACAATACTTAACAAAAATGTAACAATAAATAGGAATGAAAAATAAGACAAATATAGTATGTTTGGATCTATTGGAGAAGAGACAAAATCTCTAACAACTTTATTAACTTTATCTTCTACAAGTAATGAACAAATTTGAAGTGAAATAGTTATACTACTTAGACATATAACTCCTGATAACATCCATGAATCTATTACTGTATTTATTAAAGGAATAACTTGGTTGTCACTAGTGTTAACTCCTATTCTAAGTAATTCATTTTCTACAGTTGATACTTCAAGCCCTCTTAGAAAAATAAAATAAACAACAAGTAAAACAACTGGAACAAGGAGAGTATAAAAAAGTCTTATAGCATTAGTAAGAAGAACTTTTAAATGCCTAGAGACTAAACTAGTATAAAGATGAAAAGAATGTTTAAAGTTCTCTTTATTCATTTAATGACTTACTCCCAGTAATATTTAAAAATACATCATCCATAGTTCCTTTTTTTATTTCAATGTCACTAAGATATGTGTCATATTTAGATATTAGTCTCTTTGCATCTTTTGTATCCTTTATTTTTAATACATAGAAATTTTGTTCGTTATTGAATGAAAATTCTATCTTTTCTTTCTTTAATAAATTTTCGAATGTATTATTTTGCTTAGAATAAGAAAGGATATAGTCATATGAATATTTATTTTTTAATTCATTTGGTGTTCCACGAGTTATTATTCTTCCTTTATCCATTACAACTACATCACTTGCAAGTTCTGCTTCTTCTAAATAATGAGTGGTTAAAAATATCGTCATTCCAGTTTCGGTTCTAATCTTATCTAATATTGACCAAACCGTCTTTCTTGTTTGAGGATCTAATCCTGTCGTTGGTTCATCTAAAATTAAAAACTTTGGGTTATGTGAAATTGCTCTTGCAATATCTACTCTTCTTTTTTGACCACCTGATAACTTTTTAATTGGTCGATTAACAATAGGTTCTAATTCTAATAACTTAATAATATTATTTAAAGATTCTTTTTCTTGGATTCTATCCATAGGATAGAAAGAAAGACGATATCGTAAATTATCATATACTGTTAATCTTTCATCTAAAACAGATGATTGGAAAACTACTCCTAATTTCTTTTTTATTTCTTTTCTATGGGTATCTAAATCTAATCCTTCAATAAAAACCTTTCCACTATCTTTACTGATAATAGAACAAATAATATTGATAGTTGTGGACTTCCCTGCCCCATTTACGCCTAAAAAAGCAAATAAATCTCCTTTTTGTACGTCAAAAGAAATATTATCTACAGCCAATATTTCATCATATCTTTTAGTAAGGTTTTCAACTTTTAATATCTCGCTCATCTTGTCAATTTTACCATACTATCAGTTTCTTTTTATTTTTTCCCATCCATGCGTCTTTTGCTTCTTATCATTTAAAGAAAAAGAATAAACAGCTAAATAAAATGGAAGAAATAAAACCAAAGATATCATTTCTCTTCTTTTTTTTGCACCATACATTTTATAATTCTTAATTAATATAAATCCAACAGATACATAAAAAAGAAGGAAAACAAATATTAATATTACAATTGAAACATTCGCTATCATCCATAACATATGTTTAAATCCTTCTATTGAAAAACCACTTAAAGGAATAATTCCTCCAATTGATAGACCTACATATGTAAAAAACGAAACAATAAATGTTAATAACCAAACAATAAATGGTGCACCTATAAAAAGCCAGATATAAGTTAAAGGTATTTCTAAAAACGAAAAATCACCAGTTTTAAAAAACATTTTAGGCATTTTAGATATATGCTCTTTAAATAATTCTTTTGCTCCAAACTTTATTCTTGAGTTTCTAGCAAAGGTATCTTTAGCAGTTGATGGCATGTCTTCATAAACAATAGCATCTTCAACAAAGTGAGCCTTGGTTCCATCAAGTAATCTTCGAAAACAGAATTCAGCATCATCAGAAATAGAAGTTGAATCATACCCCCCACATTTTAATAAAAGTTCTCTAGACATTGTTGCTCCACTTCCTTGAACATGTTGAGCTAGGCGAAGAACTTCTCTACTTCTAGCTCCGAGTCTAGAATCAAATGCATAGAAAAAGCAGCATGCTTTAGTATAGAAATTTTGAGTACCGTTTATTGCTCCTTCAAATGGTCTTAAAAAATGATAATTTTTACTTACATATGCATCATTCATTAACGAGCAAAATTCATTATTAAAATGATTATCTGCATCGGCATGAACTATTAGCTCTGCATCACTGTTTTTTAAAATATAGTCAATGCCGTATTGAAGAGGAAATCTTGCAGCATGATGTGCCGGATCTGGATCATTTCTTACAAGAGTAATGGCGCCTGCTTTTTTTGCAAGTGCTTCTGTTTTATCATTACAGTTATCTGCAACTACATAAACCTTAATTAGTTCTTTATCATAATCTTGATTATCTAAAATATCTTTAACTGTATCATAGATTACATCTTCTTCATTATGAGCTGGAATAATAAAAGCAAAGCTAACTTTTCTTTCTGCTTTTGGAAATCTCTTTTTTCTTGATAATAACGCAACAGTAACTTGAAAAATCTGAAGTAAAATTGGTATTGAAAAAAGGAATAAAAAAACTAAGTTAATTATTAATAGAACCAAGAATAAAACTTCATGCCATAAATACATTTTGTTACCTACTTAACTACAATAGAAATTATCTTATTTTTTACAACAATTATTTTTATTATTTCTTTATTCTCTAAATAAGTTTTTACACTTTCTAATTTAACTGCTTTCTCTTTTAACTCTTCAAGTTCTTTATCATTAGCATCAAACTTATATTCAATAGTACCACGAAGTTTTCCGTTAACTTGAACTGCATATGTGATTGGTTTAGCACTAATTTTTTCTTCCTTGTATTTTGGCCAAGAAGTATAGTCAATCAATTCATTGTTATCACATATTAAAGAATAACATTCCTGACCAAGATGAGGGCAGATTGGTGCAATTAATTTTGCTAAATCAACGAGCATCTTTTTTGGAATAGAATTTGCTTCATATAATGCATTAACAAAAATCATAATTTGAGATACACCTGTATTGAAATGTAGCATCTCATAATCTTGAGTGCATTTCTTAATTGTATAGTTGTATACATAATCCAACTTGTCGTTGTTCTTGTCGGTTGTTATTTGTTTAAATTGGCTATCTATAAATAATCTATAGAATCTATCAATAAACTTCTTTGCAGCTTTTGGCCCTTGTATAGACCAAGGAAGAGACTGATCAACTGGCCCTTTAAACATCTCATAAAGTCGTAAAGCATCTGCTCCAAATTCTTCTATAATTTCATCTGGTGAAACTGCATTACCTGCAGACTTTGACATCTTCTGCCCATCAGTTCCTAATATTAGTCCTTGATGATAAAGTTTTTTAAATGGTTCACTTGATTTAAATATACCTTGGTTATGTAAAAATTTGTGCCAGAATCTTGCGTACAACAAGTGAAGTACAGCATGTTCTGCACCACCTATGTAAACATCAACTGGTAGCCAATGATCAAGCAACTTCTTATCTCCAATTTCTTTATCATTTTTAGGATCAATGTATCTAGCATAATACCAACTTGACCCTGCCCATTGTGGCATTGTATTAATCTCTCTAGTTCCTTTTTTTGATCCTACTTTTACTTCTAACCATTTACTTGCTTTTGATAAAGGTGCTTTGCCATCTTTTGAAGGCTTATAATCTTCAAGTTCTGGTAATATTAAAGGAAGCTTTCTCTCTACTGCAATTGTCCCATCTTCTAAATGAATAATAGGTATTGGTTCTCCCCAATATCTTTGTCGAGAAAATAGCCAATCTCTTAACTTATAATTTGTTTGATATCTTCCTGCTTTTAAACTAATTAATTTCTCAGTAATCTTCGATTTTGCATCTGCTATATTTAATCCATTAGCTTCTTCGGAATTAATGTGAACACCATCATCTTCAAATGCATGCTTAGAGATATCTCCTTCCAAAACTTGTTTAATTTTTAGATTATGTTTTTTTGCAAATTCATAGTCTCTTTGATCGTGTGCTGGAACAGCCATTACTGCTCCACATCCATAACTAGATAATACATAGTCTCCAATGTAAATTGGGACCTCTTCTCCATTAATTGGATTGATAGCATAACATCCTAAAAATACTCCTGTTTTTTCTTTAGATGTATCATTTCTTTCTATGTCTGATTTTTTGTTTGTTTCTTTGATATATTGTTCTACTTCTTTTTTCTGTTCTTTTGATACTAGTTTTTTAACTAGTTCATGTTCAGGAGCTAGTACAACATATGTACATCCATATAAGGTATCTACTCTTGTTGTATATACATCAAACTTTGTATCATTATCTTTGACTTTAAAGGTAATAACTACGCCTTTTGACTTACCAATCCAGTTTTTTTGCATTGCAATAGTAGATTGTGGCCATTCTATAGTACTAAGTCCTTCTAGAAGTTCTTCTGCATAGGCCGTAATCTTTAAAACCCATTGTTTCATGAGCCTTTTTTCTACTGGATAGCCTCCTCTTTCGCTTTTTCCGTCAATTACTTCCTCATTTGCAAGAACTGTACCTAATTTTGGGCAATAATTTACTGCTCTATAATCTTCATATGCTAGTCCTTGGTCATAAAGCATATTAAAAATAGTTTGAGTCCACTTATAATACTTTGGATCGCTTGTTTTTACTACTCTATCCCAATCATACGAAAATCCAAGTCTTTTTAGCTGCTTTTGAAAATTTTCGATATTTTGATCGGTATAAATCTTTGGATTTTTGTTATTTTTAATCGCAAACTGCTCTGCAGGAAGACCAAAAGCGTCGTATCCAATAGGATGAAGCACATTATATCCTTGCATCCTTTTCATTCTACTTAAGGCATCAGTTGCAGTATAACCTTCAACATGTCCTACATGAAGTCCGACAGCACTTGGGTATGGAAACATATCCAAGATATAATATTTAGGTTTTGAAAAGTCAGAAGTATCTGTTTTATATACTTTTTCTTTCTCCCATCTTTTTTCCCATTTAATTTCTACTTTTTTGTGGTCAAACATGTTTTTCTCCCGAAATATATTATAATCTAAAATAAATAAATTTATTTTATATTTAAAAAAGAGATGAACTATATATTTATTTAGAGATTAAATTTATAAGCAACGAAAACCACTTTTCTTCTCAAGTACCAGAAGCAAAACGCCAATTTACAAATAATTGAAGAAAAATAAAACTAAACTACTTTTTGCTTTTCCCCTTCTCATAAGAGAAGAAAAAGATAAAAAGTAGAAATAAAAATAAGAAAATAAATTGTAAAACAAAAAAAGGAAACAATAATAAATAAAAGTATAAGAGAAGAAAAATCCTCTCGCGTACGAGAAGAAAAATTTTAATAAAGCTTTACATTATTGTTTTAAACATTCAATATAATTCTTTCTTTTATTATACTTTGACTATGATTCTGTACTAAAATTTAGATCTATTAAATAATCGTTAATAAAACAAAGCTACAAATAATTGGGAGAAAAAATAGAGTATAGATTAAAATTCATTTTAGTTATATTGATAATATTGCTAATAATAATTCATGTAAAAAAATTAATTATAAATGACCATTTTCTTCTCATATAAGAGAAGAAACGCGGTTTTTATGGAATTATTTGATACAAAAGAAATTAACAATAAGTAGGTTTGATTCAAGTATAATTCCAAGATATTATATTATGATGAATATTATCAAATTTTAATAATTCTCATTCAAGAGAAAAAACAAGCAAATGAAAACTCTGAAGGATATAGTGCTTTTTAAAAAAAGAAGAAAACACCTTCTTGTTTGAGAACAAATCTTTATTAACAATTTAAAAATATCACAAAGTTGCTTTTGTTTAATTTTGTCCTGTTCTTTATAAGATGTAATATATCAATTTTAGTTCACTATAAAACAGATCAAATATATAAAAGGTAAGTTGAAAGCAAAAAAAGAAAATGGATATAGTAAAAAATAAACTTATTAATCAATAGTAATAATATTTCTTTTTTGTTGTTCCTTTATTTATTAAATGCAGTAAGTATAAATTTAAGAATCTTCTGCATCCTTAATATAACAGCATGAAAAAGTAATTTTGTTCCCGTATAAGAGAAGAAAAAACGATTTATAGTTAATTGTTTATATTAAAATATCACATATATCAGAAGGTGTTATCATATTACAATTATCCATATTATTAAAAAAATTAACACTTGTCATATCTTTTGAAATTCCGTGTTTTATTAAGTGAATAAATTGTTAAACAACTATTATCAAAAATTGATTTCTCCTTCTTGTTTGAGAGTAAAATCAAATTAGCAACTTTATATTTTAACAAGGTTGTTTTTTGTTAAATTTTTTTCTTAGTACTCTATCCAATGAAAAAAAGTTAATATGTTTTTTTCAGATTAGTAAAATGATTTTTCCTGATATAATATGATTATTACTTTAACTTTAAATTTTATGACCTATTCTTTGTTAAAGAAATTACAATGATATGTTTGCAAAATTTAATTACATGTATGTGTTTGTGTTTTTAATTTGACTGTAGATCTTTAATATCTTCCCGCTCTCATCAATCATAAGCATGCTATTGTTATTACAAAACAAGCGTTTTCTTCTCATATAAGAGGAGAAAATTTGTTTTTTTGCCATTTTAATAAGACGATTTTTAATTTGTTATTTATATAATTATATAGTGTATTTATAAGTAACTTAACTATTTAAAAACGTGTTTTTATTCTCTTATACGAGAAGAAATTGGTATTATTACTATTTTTTATATTCGATCAATTATATTTATAAAATTGTCGTTTTGCGTAAATTGTTTTACTTCTTCGTGTCTCTTTTGTTTTACTTTAGGTGCTGAGAGTGTTTATTAATTAAATTAAATATACTTTATTTATATTTTCTCTTTGTACTATTATTGTTTAAATTAGTTTTTCTTCTCGTGTTCCAGGGGATTTTTACTTTTTTTTCACAAATAAATTTGATTTTTCCATACTAATATTAAAAACAAATAGTATAAACAGTTTTTTGCATTGATTTATTTTTCTTCTTCATTATATTCCAGATTTTTTTAACCACATATTCCTGTTTCTTTATTTATCAAATTCAACTACTCTTGAATATTCTCTAAGTGGATAAAGACCATCATGTGACTCTCCTAGGAAAAGTCTAGATGAGTTAGGGCCAGAAACTCTTGTAACTCCTGCTTGAGCTAGTAAAGTTGACAAAATTTCTCTATCTTTATCCGTGCACAATAAAGCAACACTTTGTAAATAAGATTTGTTTTTATGTAAAGTAAGAATTTTATCTCTTGGTAATCGTTTAATCCACACATTTCTAAACATATACGATAATTCCAGTTTGCTATCTTTTTTGTATACAACAGATACTCCATCACTATTTAAAAGATATAAAGAAGGATCTTCCATTTTATCTACATATAAATTAATAGTATTTTTACCAGCCATTCCTAAATCGTATTTAGCACCAGATTTACTAACTTTAACAAGTATATTAAAGAATCTATCTGCAAACTTCTTAGCCTCATCTTCTTTTTCAGTATCTACAAATATCCCTTGGACAGAAGAACAAAGTACTTGATTAGTTTGACATATATGAGAAGCAAGCTCTTCAAGTTCTTTTTCACTAGCATCTAAAGAAGCGTATGCAAAAGAAAGTTTATGTCCCCAGCAAATAATCTTTGAATTAATTGGAGCAAATTCTCTTGCAGATTTTAAAGCAAAATCTCCTCCCCATACAACAATTCCATTTGATATATTTGCAAGTCTTTTTATGGTTTCTATTTCAGTAGAAGGAACATCAAATACATAAATGTAATCTTTTAATATTGGTTCTTCCTTAATTAATTCACTTAACAACTTAATTGATATACCTGAATCACCACTAGGTAACTTTAAAATATTAATATTACCTGCAAGTAATCCTTCTATTACACTATATGCAGGAAGAGCATCAACATTTCCTGCAGCAACATGGAAAAGAATTCCAAGTGGATAATACTGCCTTTTAGTTCCGCTTTTTAATTTTGATAAAGATGCATAATCTTCACCTAATTCTATTTTTAATTTAGTCAGTAGTCCTTCTTTAGAAAAGTTTTTTGCACTATCTAAAAAGTAAGGATAAGAAATATCAAATGTTTCAAGTAAAGGTAGAATAATATCATCAAAGTCGTGGTTCATTACCTTTTTATATAACTTGTCACATGCATTAATAACAGTTAAAGGATCAAGAGGTTTATTTTTTAAAGTAAGCAAAGCTGTCTCATATAATTTAGATATGAGTTCATCTTGTTTACTATCTTTATATACTTGACCTTGAAATAATATCATTGCTTTAACATCTCCTCTGCCCCTTGAGCACATGTAACAATATCTTTAATTCCTACTCGCCCAATTATTTCTAGATACTGACCTTTTTCTCCACACTTACAAGATGAATGCAGAACTCCTAAATCATCAGTCATAATAGATACTAATGGAGAAGATGATGCTATAGGAGTAATTAAATTAATTAAACCTATTTTGCCTTCTTCAAGTGGTTCTAAAGTAGATACATCTCTAATAATTATTTTTGAATAGATAGGAACATGAAAATGGTGTTCTCTACAATCTGTATATAAAATAGGATGTTCGACTGCTCCAAAAAACTCAACAATATTTTTATCATTAACCCCTAAAACTTCTTCAGCTAGTTTATAAAATTCTTCTTTGTCTACTTTCTCTGCATAGAACTGTTTCCATCCACCTCCAAGCATAATCTTGCTTCCCTTAGGTAGTTTAACTTTGATTCCTTCGTCCTTCATTTGCTTTAACAAAAAATATGTGTAAGCTGGAAAGCCCATAGTTCTTACTGGTAATCTACCTTTTGCAAATTTAACTAACTTGTTCTTTAATTTATCTAAATCAACTTTATATTCACCATTAACATAATCAATAGCATAAGTACGACTTATTCCTGGTGCAAAGAAGGTTGCAGCAAAAGCGGTTTTTGTTACTGCTGCTGGATTCTTTTTATTTGGTTTGTAACCAAGGATTAAATATCTTGTTGGCTTTATTGACCAAAGTTTATGATACTTAGCTACTCTTCTTGTCATATTCCAAGCTCTAAGAAGGAAACCTAAATTGAAATCTATTTCTGATTTATTTCTGCTTGAAGTACCACTACTAGTTACTGTAATTAAAGATTTATGTTTAATTGTTGTAAGTTTATGTCTTTTCAAATATAAAGTAGGAATAAAAGGGATTTTACTAATATCATCAACGCTTTTTAAATCTCTATTAATATTAAAATATTTATCATCTAAAATCTTCTTATACTCTGCACAGTGCTTATATAAGTATAAGCAGTTTTCTTTAATTGCCTTAAAAAACAGAGCTTCATATTTTAAGTGATTATAGATGTCTCTTTTTCTAAATAACTTGTTTGTATAAAGCATAAACTACCA
The DNA here is from genome assembly GCA_902773085.1 of uncultured Erysipelotrichaceae bacterium. Taxonomy (GTDB): domain Bacteria; phylum Bacillota_I; class Bacilli_A; order RFN20; family CAG-288; genus Enterosoma. The sequence goes on along the minus strand of CACYDF010000089.1, from coordinate 19,492 downwards.
CAACTTTATTATATAAAAGTATTTATAAAAGTAAAACCAAGAGCAACTACTTTATCAATAAAGAGTCAATAATTAAAAGAGTGAAACTTAATTATCCTATATAATTAATTCGCCTTTTTTTGTTTTATGCTAAAATAGATTGATTTATACGAGGTTAATAAAAAGATGTCAAAGAAAGAATTTAAATTAGATTTTTATGGCAAGAAGCTTGTTGTTGAGACTGGTGAAATTAGTAAACAAGCTGATGGTTCTTGTCTAGTACGACTAGATGACACAGTCGTCTTATGTGCTGTTTGTGGAGCAAAAGAAGCAAAGTTAGGTCAGGATTTCTTCCCCCTAACTGTTAATTATTTTGAAAGGCAATATGCAGCCGGAAAAATCCCTGGTTCATTTACAAAAAGAGAAGGTAGACAATCAAGTAGAGAAACTCTTTTTTCACGTTTAATTGATAGACCAATTAGACCAATGTTCCCAGAAGGATATGTAAATGAAACTCAAATAACAGCAACTGTCTTATCTATGGATAGAAGTGCAAGTCCAGAAATAGCTGCTTTATTTGGTTCATCTCTTGCCCTTGCTATTTCAGATATTCCTTTTGATGAACCTGTCGCAGGAGTCCACGTTGGTAAAATTGATGGAAAGTTAGTGATCAATCCAAGCGAAGAAGAAATGGAAAAATCTGAAATTAACTTAACTGTAGCAGGTACTGAAAAAGCCATCAATATGGTTGAAGCTGGTGCTAATGAAGTTAGTGAAGATGATATGTTAGAAGCTTTAATGTTTGGTCATGAAGCTATTAAACAATTATGTGAATTTGAAAAGAAAATTGCAAAAGCGGTTGGTAAAGAAAAAAGACCACTTAATATACACAAAATTGATGAAGAACTTGTTAATTATTGTTTAAACTATGTATCAGATGGTCAAAAGAAAACACATAAAGAAAGACTTATTGCAGCTTGTTCAATATCTGATAAATTAAAAAGACAAAATACAATTGACGAACTAGAAAAAGAAGTTATTGATATCTATGATGCAAAAGATTATAAGACTCCTTTACTTCACGATGTAACAGTTAATGAAGTTAAAGAAGTGTTTGAAACTGTTGTAAGAGATGAAGTAAGAAGACTTATTACTATTGATAAAGTAAGATCTGATGGAAGAAAGTTAACTGAAATTAGACCTCTTGATGCACAAGTTTCTATTCTTCCTAGAACTCATGGTTCTGCTTTATTTACTAGAGGTGAAACACAAGTTCTTTCTACTTGTACTCTAGGTTCATTAGATGAAGTTCAAATATTAGATGATATTGGTGGACCAACTGAAAAGAGATGGATGCACCACTATAACTTCCCTCCATATTCTGTTGGAGAACTTGGAAGAGTTGGTACTCCAGGAAGAAGAGAAATCGGTCATGGTAATTTAGGAGAAAGAGCTCTTTCTTATATAATTCCATCAAAAGAAGAATTCCCTTATACAATCAGATGTGTTGCCGATGTTTGTGAATCTAATGGTTCTTCATCTCAAGCATCTATCTGTGCTTCTTGTATGGCTTTAATGGATGCTGGTGTTCCAATCAAAGCACCTGTTAGTGGTATAGCAATGGGACTTATTACTTCAGGACCACTTGATGGAAAACACCCTTATACAATACTTACCGATATTCAAGGTCTTGAAGATCATCTTGGTGATATGGATTTTAAAGTTGCAGGAACAAGTAAAGGTATTACTGCACTTCAAATGGATATTAAGATTAGAGGTATTACAAAAGAGATATTAAAAGAAGCTTTATATCAAGCTAAACCCGCTAGAGAAGAAATATTAAAAGTAATGCTTAAAGCAATTAAAGAACCTCGAAAAGAACTTTCTGCTTATGCATTAAAGATGAAGAAATTTGTTGTTGCTGTTGATAAAATAAGAGAAATCATTGGTCCACAAGGAAAAATGATTAATAGTATTATTGACCAATGCAACAAAGAAGTAAAAATAAATATTCAAGATAGCGGAGATGTTATTATTTACTCTGTAAATAATGATGCTATTAATAAAGCATATGAGCTTATTATGAATATAGCTAGAGTCCCACAAGTTGGTGAAGAATATGAAGGAGAAGTAGTTAGAATTGAACCTTATGGTGCTTTTGTAAGATTATATGGAACTACTGATGCTTTATGTCATATTTCTAAACTTGACTGGAATAGAGTTGAAAAAGTAGAAGATGTCTGCTCTTTAGGCGATAAATTAAAAGTTGTTATTACTAGTATTGATTCCCAGGGAAAGATTGATATTTCTCATAGAGAATTTGTTAAGAAACCTGATAACTATGTTGAAGTACCACGAGAAAATAAACCTTTTAATAAACCTTTCAAAAAAAGACATTAATTAAATATATGAAGATGAAAAGATTCCTTCCTGTTATTTTTTCATTGTTTATATCATCTTGTACTAACTTAAATCCAACAGGAACAATTACTTTTGTTTTAGAAGAAGGTGCTGCTTTTGCTGATCCTTCTTTTTCTACAAATTATATAAAAGGAGAAAGTAACACTATCATTGTTAGTGGACTTCCTCAAGCAAAAAAAGAAGGATATTATTTTGTTGGATGGAGAGAATATATTAATGGTTCTTATCAGTTTTTACAAAAAAGATTAATTACTGATTCTTCTTCCCCTTTCTTTGGTCAAGAAGTATATCTATACCCTTATGGTGTTACTACTTTATATACTTATTTTGAACCAGAAGAAACTTTTGTTTTTGATTTAAATGTCGGTGAAGAATATGAACCAAAGATAGTTCCTCCTGTTTCTCCAAATAGAGATTTTAATGCAGAGAATCTAACTTTATATGGATATGAAAAAAAAGAATTTGCTTCTTCTAACTATCTTCCTACTGCAACATGTTTAAATAAAACTTTTTCATATTGGGCAATTGAATATAAACTTATTGAGCAAACAGATCCAAATACAAAAAAGGTTTTTTACAAGGTTGATGAATATAGTGAAAAAGGCGAATATAATTTCTTAGACTTTTATAAGAATGCCCAATCTTTTTCTTTTCCTCAAATAAGCGGAGAGAAAAAATCAATTACATTAAAAGCTATCTGGGTTGATAATTCTACTGTCACTGTTAATCTTGGATTAGATGATTTACAAGTTTCCTTTTTTGCTCAAAACAAAAATATCTACACAAATATTATTGAAACTATTGAAAATAATCTTGGTCAAATTGAATACGGAGAAAACAAAGAAATATATATTAGAGATAGAGAATATAAATTAATCGGTTGTTTCCTTGATTCTGATTACGAAGAAGAATTCCCTGTCTCTAGTGATATTGGTGAACAATCTATTTCTTTATATTTATTATGGGGTAAAAAGATTAATGTAACAATTGACTATAATGGTGGAACATTAAATGGAGAGTCTTCTTTGTCTTTTATAAGTTACGGATATGATTCTCTACCATCATATATAAAAGATGAATATCCTACAAAAGAAACAACATTCTTTAATCATTACTTAGTAAATAATGAAAAAATTAATCTTTTTTCTTTTGCTTTACCCAATGATGATGTAACTCTTATTGCTCAATATACTTCTTACCCTTCTTTATTTATAAATTATTTTTTCCCTAATAATTACTCTTATGATCAATCTTATTATTCAAATCAAGAAATACTTCTTCCTTCAGGAAGTGATATTTCTTCTTATTTAAATTCGTTTAAAGATAAAGTAACTTCTTCTAGTGATTACTTATCTAAAATAATTGAAGGAGAGTCTTATTATTATTTATCAAATAATAATGAAATTCTTTTTTCATCTACTTTAATGCCTGGTAGAAGTCTATCTATTTATTTAAAAATAGAATACACTTCTATTATTAATTTAATAACCTTAATTGATGAAAAAAATATTATTAGTAATGTATCTCTTGGTCATTACAAATCTAATGAAGTAAATATGTCTATTTCTAGTTTGTATCCTTCTTTATATGATGATATATTATATAACAATAATACTTATTTATATGATGGCCTTTATTATGACTCTTCTTTCTCGTTAAAGAATAATAATGAAACTATTAGTGGTTCTTCTTCTTTTGATGAACCTCCTATAATTAATATCTATAACAAAGTTACTAAAGGAATATTACTTTCTTTTACTGGCGAATATACTTCTTCTTGTTATATTATTCCTGGTTCAACTATTCAAGATAATTATTCTCGTTTATGTAATGCATTAAATATTACTTCACTTGATAATCTTTCTTTTTATATTGAAGAAACTGGAACAAGATATAAAATAGATTCTATCTTACCTAGTAGTGATTCAACTATCATAATTGAAAGAAATAATAACTAAGAACTATGTAAGGCAATTTTTCACTTTTTCTTGCACTTATTATTTTGCTATGTTAAAATTGTTGTTGCCTAAAAAGGAGAAACAAAGATGAAAAAAGATATACATCCTAATTATAATCGTGCTAAAGTAACTTGTCTTACTTGTGGAACAACTTTTGAAACTGGATCAACTGTCAAAGAAATTAAAGTTGATACTTGTTCACATTGTCACTCTTTCTATACAGGAAAACTTTCTTATACTGCAGATACTGGTAGAGTTGCAAAATTCAATAAAAAAGCAGAAGCTGCTAAAGCTTTACAAGAAAAGAAAAAATAGTCTTATTTTTACTTTATATTTAATGGGGTTATATATTTAAAATATATAACCTTTTTTATTTAAATGATAATACTAGATGGTCTTTTTGAGAACCTTCTTCAATAGTTACTCTTTTGTTATTAGCATTTATTGCATCTAGTATTTGAGGATTTTGACGACTTAAAATGTTATCTATATCTAAATAGATAAAAGGTTTCCCGTTTTGAGTAACAACAAATAAACTTTTATATTGAGTACTTTGAACTAAAACATTTATTATTTCTTTCATTGCATCAATGTCTACTTCGTTTTCTCCTAAGAAAAGTTGTTCAACAGCAAAATAAAGACGGAAATGATTTCCTATATTAGTAGATACTTTTGTTTTTAATACAAAATTCATATCAAGCCCATTTAAAGATACAATAATGTGAAAATCGACTTCATTTTGATTTATTTCACAATAGAAATCTTTAATACTCATTAAGTTGAATATTATTTTACCTTCTTCTTCTCTTTCAAGAATACTTGCATAACCAAGGATGGTTCTATTTTCTCTCATTGTTGTTGTAAAGTTTGCGTCTGTTAAATCTAATACTGGTTCCCCATTATTAATTTTTTGAATGGTTGTTTGTATTTCTGAGAAAAGTTGATAATATATTTCTTCTTCAAGGTTATATTCTTGGGTAAATGGAAGTATGCCATTATATGTTTTATAGTCAGATATTTCAGTATAATCACTAAAATCTATTTGTTTCATCATTTCTTGTGTAGCTAAAGATGAGTTGTCATAGCCATGAACATAATAATAAGTTAAATATTGTAAAACATCTTTTTGTTTTAATGATTCATTTTTTGGAAGTAGAATATTAATCATTTCTCTTAATTTTTTATAATCATAATGAATTCTTTTTTCTTCAACATCTCCTGCAGATAAAGAATTACAACTTATATTTACTTCAATTTTTTCTTTGTCTATTGCCATTTCAACATTTTCTTTAGAGATAATCCTTCCTAAGAAGTCTTCAAAAATCTCTAATTTTGTTGATCCTTCCCCTTCTCTTGTGTTTTGTATAATTCCTTTTAAATCTTTTTTAAAGTTTGCATATGAATATGTTATCTCTCTTCTTTCTAGATTTATTTCTGCTGATAGTCCCATTGAAGATCCTAAGTTCGCAAGTATTGTTTCTATTTTAAAAGCTCTAGCTATTGCTTGCATAAGATTAGTAAATCCAGGAATTCTTCCAATTTTAACTTCTGCTAATCTAAATTTGAATCCGCTTGTTTCTTCTGTTTCTCCATTATATTGTTCAAAATCCCACTTCATTGAAATACGCGACGAGAAAAAAGCTATTTTAAGTTTAATTGCAGCTGTAAATGATTTGTTATCTTCTATAACAAAATATGCCCCTGTTATATATTTTTTTACTTTTTCTCCTGCACTATCAATTGCTTTTTTTATAACTGAATTAACAAAGATTTGTTCAAGGGAAAATTTCATTTTCTTTGTTTCTTCTATATCGTCGACACTTTTTGATAAGGCTGAATAGTAAACTGTTTGTACATTTGTTTGATCGTTAGTAGCTACTTCTGTCTTGTCATTAACATAAAAAGCAGCAAAAACTCCACCTATTAAAATAATAATGACAATTAATAAGTTTCTTAAAAATCTAACGAACCAAGGAAGACGTTTCTTTTCTTTAAGTTGTCGTGTTTCGCTTTCCATATATAACTATTATACTTGTTTTTATTTTACATTAAAATTTTTTTCTTTTTTTCTTTAAGAAAAGCACCTTTTTTATTATAATATTCACTATATGGCAAATGCACCTGACATTAATATATCCAAGATACGAACCTTTTCATGGCTAAAGTATGTTCAATATGTAATATTAATTGCTGTGGGTGGTATTTTTTCTTTTTATCACTTGTCTTTATTTGATAATCCAGAAGAAGTTTTTCGAGGTCTTGCTTTAATTTTAGGAATTGCTTTTATTATTTATGGATTATTAACGTTAATTAGTGGATATGTAATATATAAATCTCCTTTTTCTCAAAATGTTATTTTAGGAGTTGCCTTTATTGCTATAGCCTTTGTCTTAATTTTAAAATCTAGCGTAGTATATTCTCTTTTTGCAGTAATTACTATCGTTTGTCTTTTTGCTTTTGCGTTTTTGTTATTTGTTCATATTTTCTATTTAATTAAAACCAGAAAAAAAAGAAAAGGTTCTAGTCTTTTAGTTTTCTTTTCTTTTTTAGGAGCTGCTGCTTGTGCAGGTCTTGGTGGTGCTTACTTATTTATTAATGATAATTTAGTTGATGAATTTGAAGGTTTAACTGGCGGGGAAAGAATGATTGGAATTATTATCGGTATATTACTAATCTTCATCGGTTTTGTTAGTATTATTGTAACTGCTATAAACTCTAAAAATTCTAAGAAGCTTTTTGCTAGTGCTGCTTCATCTAAGAAAGAAACTGCTTCATATCAATCTAATACTAATCATTCTTTTTCATCTACTCCAAATAATACACAAAGTAGTTTTAATTATTCGTCTTTCCAATCAAGGAATACAAATCAAAACAATTCTTCTTTCTCTTATAATAAAGCTCGAACTGATTCTACTTTTAACGGATTTGCAAAAGCAAGCCCAAATTCTTCTTCTCCCTTTAATAATAATTCGAATAATAGCAATGAAGAAATAGAACCAGAGATTATTGATATTAGACCTAAAGATTAGGTCTTTTATTTTTGAATTTTTATTACTTTATTAAAATATTCTTTTTCAACTTCTTTATCAGAAGTAATGTAAATGAATAACAAGTTTTTATATTCTAATAATTTATTTATTAATTTCATTTCTTCTTGATCAAAGAGACTCGAAGAAATAATAAGAATTTCTTTTTTTCCAGTAAAGGCAGAAAGAAGATTTATTATTTTATTTTCACTTGTGCTAGTTTTATCATAAGCCTTTAATAAGAATGATGTAGAAGTAATACCTGCTTGTTTTAGTACTGCTTCTATTTCTCCTCTTGCTTGTTTAGTTGAAGATTTTAATTTGGTTTTTAATATTTGTTTTTTATTTTCTTTTTTTTCTAAATCTAATTCTAATTTTGCTTTATTTACTATGTAATCATTTCTTGCTTCTAGTTTTTTTATTACTACTTTGTTTTTGTTTTCGTTTAATATCTTTTTGTATTCTTTTGTTCCTTCTTCTATTGTTAATATTTCTTTTTTACATATGTTTTGAATAATTTCTGCTTTGTTCTTTTTTATATCTTTGACTTTTTCTTTATAGTGAAGAACTTTGTCTAGATATATATTCTTTTTTAAATCAGAAGTTTTCTTTATATTCTTAATTAATTGAGGAAGAATAAGATGGTCGTTACTAATTTGTTTATTTATGTTATTTTCAATCACAGAAACTTTTCTAAAACAAAAATCTTCTTTTTCTTTTTGATACATTTTATTAAGTTCTTTATTTTTATAATTTACTTTACTTTTTTTATTACCTAAAAGATATTCAGAAATAGTTCCTGCTGTTTTAATATCATTTATTATTAAAACTCTATCATTACTTGCAAAAGAAATTGATATTGGTTTTGTTTGTTTTTCTTGTTCTTCTTCGTAATAAATAAAAGATAAATTTTCTGAACTTAAAATACTATCCATTTATTTCTCCACTGCTATTATTGTCTTTAATATCTTTATCATTTCCAAAGCTTGGTCAACATCAAGATATTCGTATACTCCATGGAAGTTATATCCTCCTGTTCCTAAATTAGGACATGGTATTCCCATATACGATAATCTTGATCCTGTTGTTCCGCCTCTTACTGCTTCATACTTTACTCTTCTTCCACATTTTTTATATGCTTCTTCTATTTCTCTTTGAATTTGTGGATGTTTATCAAGTACAGCCTTCATATTTTTATATTGTCTTTTAATAACTAAATTAAGTGCATTATAACCAAGTTTAGAATTTACTCTTTTTGCATTTTCTTTCATTAGTTCAATCATGTCTTTTATTTCTTGTTCATCAAAAGATCTAACTATGTAACTTGCTTCTAAATGTTCTTCGTGTCCCTTCATTCCAAGGAGATGATAGAAAGGTTCTTTTTTCCAAGTATTTTCAGGTCTAAGTTTTTCTGGTAAAAGATTATGAAAAGCAATAAAGACATTACTTGCATTTACCATCTTATCTTTAGCTTCTCCTGGATGAATGGATTTTCCTTCTACTTCTACTTTTACTCCATATGCAGAAAATGTTTCTATTGATGCATAATCAATATCTCCTCCATCGAGTGTATAACCATATTTTGCATTTACTATTTCTCTTGAGATATGTTCTGCATCAACTCCTATTTCTTCATCTGTTGTAAAGATTATTTCTATTTCTCGATGTTCTTTCTTTTCTTTCTTTATTTCTTCTATTGCCTGTAAGATAATTGCAATACCACTTTTGTCATCAGAACCAAGAAGTGTTGTTCCATCTGAATGAACAATAGTATGATTCTTTGATTTTTTTAAATATGGGAAGTCTTTTTCAGATAACACTTTATTATTTTTTAACTTAATAGTTTTACCTAAATATTTTTCTACTATTGGCTTAACATTTTTTCCACTCACTTGATTAGATGTATCAATATGTGCTAAAAGACATATTGGTTCTTTTTTATTACTTCCTGCAAGTTTAGCATCTACTACACCAAATTTATTAATACTTATTTCATATGGTTTTAGCTTCTGAAGTTCACTAAAAAGATGATATGCAAGATCTAACATTATTGCATTAGAACAGCAATTTTCTTTGGGTTCGGTGGAGGTCGTTTCATATTTAACATAACTTTTAAATTTTTCGATAAATCCCATACTTTTTACCTCGTTTCACGTGAAATATAACTAAAAAACTTCTCTATTAAGCATGTAAACAAATTTACATTCATAATATTCTTCTTTTACTAAATTTTGAATAAGCCTTGATTTTGATAGTAGATTTCTTTCTACAGCTAGATGATTAAGGACTTCTGGTCCAATATGAATTGCTCTTTTTATTGTTGGATCAATACTCTTTTTACTTAATTCTTCTACAATTGCTTTAAATGTTGAATCTGTTAAGGCTATATCTTTTGCTGACTTATTTATATTTAAATGATGTGTTTCCATAGATGAAAGAACGATAATTGCATTTATAATTTTATCTTTCTTTAATTCTTTTCTATATGAGTTTAATAATACTGCGTAATTATATGCTTCTTCAAATGCTTCGTTTCTATCACCATCTAATGAAATAAAGATATAGTCTTTACCAACTTCAAATTTAACTAATGAAGTGATTATCATCTTATAAATACTTCTTTGAATAAAGTCTACAAATATATTGAAGTGTTCACTTTGAACACTTAGTCCATCATACTCTGTACATTTAATATATAAATAAACAAGATTCTTCTTTGTTTTCTTATTTATATTAGATAATCTTTTTGCTTCATAATAACTAAATGGATTAATTAAAACGTCATCACTTTGTAATATATTTTTTTCGCCAACTTTTGTCATATAGAAAATATGTCCATTACTTTCAAACTTTTGATTTAATTTAAATTCTCCTAAAGTTTGAACATTGGCTAGAACAACATTTTCTAATTCTATTCCAAAAGTATCTTTTAATAATATGTAATCCCATCCTGTATCAGAAGAGTAATTTGCATAATCTGAAAAAGCGATTGTTCTTCCTGCAAAGTCTTTTCCTTTTTCAGCATTATCACCATAGATTTTTCTAAATAATTGTTTAGCTACAATTTCTTCTTTTCTTTTCTTTTCTGTTTCTTCGTTTTCTTCTTCATCTTCAAGTTGAATTGTTGTTTCTTGTTCTTGAGAAGGAATATCTCCTTCTAATAAGTCTCCAAGTGATTCTATGTTTTCTTGATTTTCTTCTATAGCTTGTCTTTCAAGTTCTTCTGTAATTTTAATAAAATCTGTTTCTTGGACTTCTTCTTGAAGTTCTTTGTTTTTCTTTTCAAGCTCTTCTTCGATTTTTCTTCTTTCTTCTTCCTTAATTCTTTCCTCTTCTAATCTTGCTCTTTCTTCCTCTTCTTGTTTTGCTTTTTCTTCAAGTCTTATTTTTTCTTCGTAAGCTTTTCTTTCTCTTTCTTCTTGTTCTCTTTTTTCTTGTTTTTTCTTTTCAATATCATCTGCAACTATCTTTGCAACTTCTTCTACTTCTTTTCTTTCTTCTTTTATTAAATCTGCTTTTTTAAATATCTTTGTTTTATAGTTTTCTTGTTCGATATAATCTTTTAACTTCTTTTGTTCTTCTTGTTCTTCTTTTTCTCTTGCACGCTCTTGTTCTTTTAGACGTGCTTTTTCTTCTTCCTCTTTCATCTCTTTCTTTGCTTTTTCAAGGCTTAATCTTTCTAAGTCTCTTCTTATTTCTTCTTTATTAATCTTTAAAAGAGTATCAAATCTATGATTGTATTTTTCATTAACGATTTCTTGAGTATCTTCGCTATCTTCTACTTCTTGTTCTTCTACATCTTGATGTTCTTCTTCAATTTCTTCTGGTTCTACTTTTTCTTCTTTCTCTTCTTCTATCTCCTCTTCTTCTTTAGGTATTTCTTCTTGTACAGGCGGAGTTGGGATATCGTCTTGTGCTTCTTGATCTATTTCTTCATTAATCTCTTCTAAAACTTCCTCTTCTTGAGGTTGTTCTTCTTTTTCTTCTTCTATTATTTCTTCAACTTCTTCACTTGGTTTTGCTTCTTCTTTAACTTCTTGTTTAGGTTCTTCTTGAGCCTTTGTTTCTTCTTTCTTCAATTCTTGAGTAAAATCATGTTTATTTAAGTTGAAAGTGAAGGAGGCATCAATTTCAGGGGCTTTTTCTTCTTCATTATCATCATCAATTTCTTCAGAAAAGAACATTGATAATAATCCTTTATCTCCTTCTATTCTAATTGTTAAAAAATATATTTCATCTTTTAACATTTGTTTCTTTTTAATAAAAGCTTCTTTTCGTGTTTGATTTTCATCATAACAATATAAAGTGTGTTCACTTTCGTTATAATCAAAATTAGTTGTATTTTTATTTAGAATCATTTCTCTAAACAATAATATATCTTCGCTTCTATTTGTTTCAGTTGAGATATATATTTGTTTAGGTATTTCAAATCTTTTTGCCAGTGGTGGAACAAGTTCTACTAATATGTTTTTATTATCTTTAATTTTGCTTTTAAATTTATCTATGTAATCTGCAAGAGAAAAAAGACCTGTGACTAATTGTTCTTCGTCTGTAGCAACTAAAACAAGATTTCCATTTAATTCTTGTCTTGCCTTAATTTTTACTCCAGCGATTTCCATGATCTTTTCATTATCTTTATCATCGAGTCTTTCTTGCAATCTTTGGTGTGGATCTACACACTTCATTTCTCGTCCTTTTATTTCATATAATTTCTTTTCTTTAGTCTTTTTATCAATAGCAAAATTAAACTCTCTTCCATTAATATGGAAGTGTTGTTTACCTTGTCTGATATTCATTGATGTTATTGAACAAGGAAAAGTATTTAAGAAAGTTTCTTTCTGATTTAATGCGATTGTCTTATTATCTTTATTATCTATCGCCCATCCGTATTTTGATTTCTTATTAAGATAATCTTCTTTCTTCATTAAAATATTGGCATAATCAAAGGCTTCTTTTTTTCCTTGATAAAATAATTCCCAATATTTAAATGCTTCTTCTTTTGTCATTTTAATAATTATTTAATCTTACAGGAGTAATGATTTGAATATTATTTTTATCTTCACTTTTTACTATGAATACTTTTGTTGGTGAACTAAAGCAAAGAGAAACAGATTCGCTTTCTTGTGCTTTAACTGCAGGAAGAACAAAATCAATATTAAATCCTATTTCAAATATTTTTTCGTTTTGTGGTATTTCAACTTTGGCATCTTTTACTGTTTCATTAGAATTACCATAGTCGATTGAATTTGCAGATAATGTTACTTTTCTTTCTTCGTCGATAGTTAATTTAATTTGTGCATTCTTTTTTTCAAAATCTGAAAGAATACTCATTCTTTCTGCAATCTTAATAAATTCTTCGCTCTTAATTTTTACAACATATGGAGTTTCTTCAGGAATGATTCCCTCAACTCCTGGGAAATCTCCTATTAATAATCTAGTTGCAAGAATTCCTTTCTTTGTAACAAAAAGAGCAGACTTATTATCTTTATAAATTGTGCATTCACCTTTTTCTTCAATATCTTTAATTAAGGTTAAAGCTTTTATTGGACAAGTAAAATTAATGTCTTTTTCTCCTATTCCATGAACTGTGTATTTTGCCATTCTATATGTATCTGTTGAAAGAAAAGAAACTCTGTCATTAGAATAATTTATATTTATTCCGTAAAATAATTCTCGTGGTCCTTTTGTAGCTACTGCAAAATTTGTTTTTTCATATAACTTTTTAAGATCTTCAATTTTAACTTGAATTTTTTGATTGTTATCTTCAACACTTAAATTAATATCTGGATATTCTTCTCCAGGTTTAACAACAACTTTAAATTCTGATTTTTCATCTGAAATATGTAAATAATTAGAATCTACTAATGTTAAAGAAATAATATCTCCTTCACATTTATTGATGATATCAAATAAGATTTTGGCAGGAGTTAATATTTGACCTTCTTCAATTGATAAAATAACTTCTTCTCCTTTCTCATTTTTTAATCCTTGTTCTATTTTCATAGAAATAAGACCATCACTAGCAATTATAGTTAATTTTTCATTTTCACATTTAATTAAAAAATCAAAAAAGAGAACTTCCGAACTCTTAGTTGGAATAATTTGAATTAGTGATGTAAGTATAGAAAGTAATTCATTTCTTTTAATAACAAGTTTCATATTATGCCTCCACAGACAACAAGTATATTATATTCTCTTTTTAAGATTTTAAATATATTTATTATATAAATATACTTAAAAAGAAAAGAAACTGAGTAAAAAAGAAAGAAGTGTTTCTTTTTAATTAGTATATATTTAAAGATTTATAAAGGATGATAATAAGAAGTGTTAATAATGTGGATAAGTGTAAAAAGGCCGAAAATATCGAGAAAAAAGAAGAAAAAAAACAACAATTTCTTGTTGCTTATTTGTTTATAAAAGTTGATAAATATATACTTATCAACAAGCTATAATTTTTGACTATTAATTTTTTCTTTTAAATTATTTAAAACTTTATTTAAAACTTCGTCTTTTTTTCTTAATTCATCTATCTTTTTACAATTAGATAATACAGTGGAATGATCTTTATTAAAATATCTTCCAACTTCTTGATAAGGAATATTTAATATTTCTCTAGTTAAATACATAGCTATTTGTCTAGCTAGAGCAATTTGACTAGTTCGTATTTTACTTTTTAATTGATTTGTTGAAAGAGAATAATAAGAAGAGACAACATCTAAGATAGTTTCAAACGAAAGTTTTTCTTTCTTAGATTTATTCTTTTCTTCCGATTCAAATACACTTTTAACATAATCTAAAGTAATATTTTCTTTTGATATCTTATTTGCAGTAATGTTAAATAATAAAGTAATAAAAGCCCCTTCAAGTACTCTTACATTTTTTGAAAAAGAATTAGCTAAATATAAACAAACTTCATCAGAAAGAAAATCACTTTCTAAATTATTATTTTTCATTTTCATTTTTAAAATCTCAACAAGAGTATTTTTATTAGGAGAAAGAATAGATAAAGTAAGACCCCCTTTAAATCTGCTTACAAGACGATCCTGAATATTAGATTCTCCTAAATCTTCTAATTCACTTGGAGATTTATCAGAAGTAATGATTATTTGTTTATTGTTATTAACTAATAAATTAAAGACATTAAAAAAGAAATCTTGTGTGCCTGTTTTACCAGAAAAAAGTTGAATATCATCAATAAGAAGATAATCTACAGAAGAAAAGAAATTTTTAAGTTCATCAGATCCTTTTGCACCTAAAGTGTATTTAACATATTCACTTATAAAATCATCACTTGAAATAAAAAGAACACTAGCATTAGGATTTTTCTTTTTTACTTCATTTCCGATTGCATTTAATAAATGAGTTTTTCCAAGACCTGATTTAGAATGAATAAAAATAGGATTTGTAATACCTGGTTTTTCAACTGCAAATAAAGCAGCTTGATATGCATTTTTATTACTTTCTCCAATAACAAAAGAATCAAAAGTTTGAGAAGGAGAAAGATGAGAATTCTTAAAGAAAGAAGAATTAATTTCTCTATCTGAAGAATCAGCTTTTCTTTTTTTATAAGTATTGTTATCAATTATTTCTACTTCGTAGTTTGATTGAGTAATATTGTTTAAATAATCAGAGATAGTTGATTTATATGCTTTATTTAACATTAGAGCATTTGATTCACTATCACAAATAAAAAGTGCTTTATTATTACTTAAAGATTTAAGTGAAAAAGAATCGTTGTCAAACATGGAATCAAAAAAAGCAGAAGGCACTTTGTCTTTGAGATTTTTAAGTAATTGAGAAAAGATTTCTTCTACTTGTTGATTAATAACACTTTCACGCATACATACCCCTTTCTTAGGCAAGAAAAATTATATTAAATTTTTATTGGTTTGTAAAGCAAAAAAAAGTTATCCACAAAAAGAAAAAAGTTTTCCACAATTGTTATAATTTATAGACAATTGTAAATCAGTGTTGATAACTTTCTTGTTGATAAGTTGATAACTACAAACATTTTTAAAAGTTATCCACAACGCAAAAACGGCGATATTATCGATAAAAAAGCAACTTTTCCACCAAAAAATCTCACTTTTAAATTGGATTGTTAATATTTATTTTTTGTGGTGGATAACTTGTGGATAAATTAAAAGAATTAAAGAAAAAACAAGAATTACGAACATCAAAATGGAGAATTAACAAAAAAGTTGCTAAAAAAATATTTATTGTTGAAAGATTTATTTTTGAATATTATAGATGTTTTTTCTATTTTCAAAGTACTTAAATAGTCTAACAAATAAATTAAATACAATCTGAATTTCAAGTCTACCAATAAACATTGATATAATTAATGCCCATATAGCACTATATTGATGCTTTGTTGCAGCTGATAAAGAAAGGCCAGTCGTTTGACCTAAACTACTAAAAGCAGAAGATATTTCAAAAATAGAATCTTGAACACTGTAGTTGTTTAACATTAAAACAACTACTGCAACAAATTCACAAAGAAGATATAAGAAAATAAAATCAGAACTTTTCTTTAATTCGTCTTTAGTAACAATTCGTTTTTCACCAAATTTATAAATCTTAGTAACTTTAACTTCTTCAGGAAGAGATGCAGAAGAAGAAAAAGTTTCTCTTAAAGAAACAAAAGCATCACCAATTCTATATAGCTTAATTCCACCAGCAGTTGAACCAGTAAAGCCACCAATAGTTGTAACAACCATCATACCTAAGAATAAGAAAGAATTAATATTAGTGAAAGAATATCCAGGAGAATAAATAGAAAAACCAGAAGTAGAAAAGAAAGAAGAAAATTCGAATATTCCTTTTCTAAAAGCTTGATCAACTGAATTATATTGGACAAACATTCCATAAATAAATAAAGGTAAAAATAATAATACAATTCCTACAGCAACAAAGACTTCATAATGTAAAAAGATTTTCTTATATTGTTTAGTAAAGAAGAAATGATGAATGATAAAAGGAAGCATTCCTAATACCATGACAACTATCATAAAGGCTTCAACAATAATTCCTCTTGTGTTTCCTAAAGCAGTAGAAAAGAATCCAAGTGAAGTGGCATGAGTAGCAAAACCACCAGTAGAAACTCCTGCCATTGAATAGCACATTGCATCAAAAAGAGAAACGCCAGCAGAAGAAAGAAGGAGAGTTCCGACTAAGAAAATAAAAACATAAATATAAATAATATTACGAGCAGACTTTAATAAGTTAGGTAAAAGTTTATCATTGTGACCTTCAAGTAAATATAACTGGAAAGAAGAACGTTTATTTATTGCAGATGTAAGAATTAACACTAAACCTACGCCACCAGTAAAAGTCATGATAGCTCTATGGAAAAAGAAGATTTGACAATTAGGTAAAAACTCAGAATAACTACCACTTGTATATCTAAACATATTGGCATTGTATAGATATGTTCCAGCAGGATATTCACAAGTTGGAAAGAGAGTTAATCCAGTAGAAGAGAAACCAGAAACAGCTTCAAAAATACAGTTACTCAAAGAATGATAAATATGATTACTATCTCCGGGCAGATATTCTCCATATACTTTTGTAATACCTTCTTCAACAACAAAAACAGGATTATTAGGACCACCAACATGACCCCAAATAAAATAAGGAAGGGATGAAATAAAAATAGCAACAATCCAAACAAGAAGAGTAAGGGCAATCGTATTAAGTAAAGATAAAGTTCCGAAAGATTTATTTCTTATAGGAATATAAAATATTCCACCAATAGTTACACTTAAAAAAGAAGGAACATAGAAAAACCACCAGGCATAAAAAGTGTCTGGATAAAAAGGAATTACAAATAAAGGCAGAAAATTTATTATTCCAATAAATATTAAAAAAAGACCTAAATAGCCAAGAAGTAATCTTGCACCAGAAATCGGTTTGTTTTCTTTTATAGTGTTCATTTTCGCCCTTTTCTAATATATTGAACTAAATCTTTTTGATCATTTGGAGCACTGGCGATAATTAATAAATCACCAGGAATAATACTAGTGTCACCTCTAGGAATTAAAACACTAGGATCTCTAAAGATACAAGTAATATTTCCTGTGTTTGGTAAAGAAATATTTTTTAGTTGTTTATTAGCACAGAAAAAATCTTTTTTAACTCTTATTTCTGTAATAACAATTCGACTATTTTCAAGAGACATTGTTTTAATAAGGGAATTAATATCAGATTCACCTTTTATTTTTTCAGAAAGAAGATAAGGTGCACTAATAGGGGAATCAATACCTAAGTCTCTAAAGATATTAACATTGTTAGGATTATTGACAGTGCAGATAGATTTCTTAACATTAAATAGTTTCTTAGCTATTGTACAAGCTATAAAATTATTAGCATCATTATCAAGAAGAGAAACAATTAAATCAAAATCATATACATCAGAAATTTCATAAGAATAAATCTTAGTAGGGTCAGAATTAAAAACAGTAATATTATCAATTTTTGATAAAGCAGCAGCATCTTTTTCAGAATCGCAAATAACAATGATTTTATTGCTTTCTTCAGCAGTAAAAGAACGGATGACAAAAGAAACTTGAGAATAATTACCACAAATAATAATTTTCATATTTATAATTCCTTCTCTGTAATAATTTCTTTATATGATCTAAATGATAAGATTGCAGGAGAAATAATTCTAATTCTTGGATCATCTAAGAAGACTGATTTAGTAGTATCCATTAATCTAACAAGAACTAAAGGAACTTTATAATACTTTAAAACAACATTAGCAATAAAGATATTAGTATTATCAGAATTAGTTAACACGTCTACTTCTGTTGCTTCCTTTATATTTGCAGCATTGAGAATATCTAAATTTTCAGCATCACCTTCAATTTGATAACCTGAAAAACTAGAATCTAGTTTTCTAAAAGCTAAAGGGTTTTTATCAATAATAACAGTATATACTCCATTTTGAGAGTTATAACTAGCAATATTGGCACCAAGACGAGATGATCCAATTACGATAGTTAACTTTTTTTCGTTATTTCTTTTCATACGTGCAGAAAATAAAACAAAGATATAATAATATATAAGTTTTATAAAAACAAGTAAAAAACAATAGACTATAAACTAAAATATAGTTTATAATTATTAAGTAGTTATTTATTACGGAGGCAAAAAATGAAAGAATTAAAAGGATCGAAAACAGAAGCCAATTTAAAGAAAGCATTTGCTGGTGAATCACAAGCCCATGCAAAATATAAATATTATGCAAGTAAGGCAAAGAAAGAAGGATGGCATTCATTTGCAGCTTTATTTGAAGAAACTAGCAAAAATGAATTAGAACATGCAGAAGTATGGTTTAAGTATTTACATGATGGTGGCATCCCAACAACTAAAGATAATTTAATTGATGCTGCAAGTGGAGAAAATTACGAAACAAATGTAATGTATCCAGAAATGGCAAAAGTTGCAAGAGCAGAAGGTTTTACAGAAATTGCAGAAAAGATGGATTTAATTGCTGCAGTTGAAGCAAGACATGAAGCAAGATATAAAAAGTTATTAGAAGATTTAAATGCTAATGAAGTTACAATGCCACAAAGTAATATTTCTGTTTGGAAATGCGATGTTTGCGGTCATGTACACGTTGGATTAAAAGCACCAAAGGTATGCCCAATTTGTAAACATGAATCTTCTTTTGTTCCATATGTTGTAACATACAATTGGTCACCAAAGAAGAAGTAGTTTAAATTCTTATACAAAAAAAGAAGGGATGACTAAGTCATCCCTTTTTTAATTTATAAATTATTCTTTTCCTTAATTTTAAGAATTGTCTTTTCTGATTTTTTAGTTATTTTTGAAATCAAGTCAATTGATAAATTTTCTTTGAGCATTGCAATAATAAGAGAAGAAACAGTTCTTTCTCTACCAATTTTAATACCTTCTTGTCGAATCATATTACATTGTTCACCCATTTTAGAATCTCCTTTTTCTTCATTTTCTATAAAAATATTATAACATTTTTTATCATATATACTGCTTTTTATATCGTGGATAAGTTTGCCGATACTACTATTTAAATCGTTATATTTACAGTTTATAAAAATAAGGTGTTCTAAATCATTGAATAGT
>CACYDF010000088.1 GCA_902773085.1 uncultured Erysipelotrichaceae bacterium | reverse complement strand
AGCGACAGGGATTTGAACCCTGGCTAGGTTGCCCTACTATTGGTTTTCGAAACCAACCTCTTCAGCCTCTTGAGTATCGCTCCAAAAATAATTATATTAAAAAAATTGAAATATTCTTAATAATTCTTTGTTTTTCAAGTATCAATTCTTATCTTAACTAGATACTTGTTGATTTAATATATCTTTTTCTTTAATAATATACTTTTTCCCACATATTGGACAAGTTAGTTCTATTTTTTTTTCTTTATTAAAGACATCATCTTTTTTATCTTTGATTAAAGAAGAAACAATATCAATACATTTTTCATATGAACAAATACATTTATTTTTAATTTCTTGTTGAGAAATAAGTTTTTTTTCGTAAGAAGAAAAAATCTCATTATCTAATATTTCACTATTTGAAAATAGTGATGCTTTATCACAAGTAGATATTTGATTATAAACTTTAGATTTATTATTACCAATTATACTTACATATATACCTTTATTATTAAATAAACGTATAAAAGATTTAGATTGAATTGAGTCTAAAATAAACTTATTTAAAGCTGATTCGATATTTCTAGATCTTACTTTTGTAGTTGAAGAATAATTCTTAGAATTAAATAAAGTATTTCCAACTAAATATGGAGAAGAAAGCTTTTTATTATTAAAAGAAATATTAGATGAATATAGTAACGAATCTTTTTCTTTCCTTATATAGATAATCATTTCTTTTATATAATCAAGATTATATAAAGAAAAAGAAACTTCATCTAATTCATTTTTCATACTTGACGAAAGTAATATAGAACCAATATTAAAATCAATAAAGATATCTTTTACTTGCTCATTTAAATAATCTTTTTTTGATATTTCTTTAATATCTTTTGAAAAGTCTAGAAATGAAAGAGAAATATTCTCAATTAAATATTTTCTAATTTTAAGCATCTTACCACCTATTATAAACTCTTTCTGCAAAACCAAGGCGTGACTTAATTTCTATCTTTTTACCAACATCAAAGTATCCATCAAAATAACCAAATGCTTGTCTTTGTTTAGAATTAATAATAAGTAAATTAGCACCACCCTTTCTTAATATTAATGGATGAAATTTTAATTTAATATTTCCACTAGTAGAAGATATATCCCAAGAAGATAAATAATCATATTTTTTATTATTCATTGGAATATCAAATTTAACATCATTAAGTTTATATGTTTCATCATTATAAAAAAGGATGTTTTCACTTTCTGAATTACTACCAAATCCATAACCTAAATTAAAACCGATATTATTTCCATTATTATCAACAAAAGAGCAAGAAGCCCAATACCAAGTATTAATATAAGTCCAGACTCCTCTTCCCCAATCAAGAACTCCACAGGCTTTTTCAATTTTATAAACATCTTTTCCATAATAGATATTTCCAGCACCAAGAAGACAATTTATTTTTTGATTGTAATAAAAATGTTTGTCTTTATTAAATGGAGTAGCCATAACTATTGAATCAGGAATACTTTCTAATAAATTAAAATCAAAAGAGAGTGTCTTATCTTTTTTAAAGTTAGTAAAAGAACCATATAAATGTCTTTTATTAATACTGACATCAAAATGAATCTCAACTTTTTTATCTTTATAAATGATATTTCCTTCTCTTGAAGATGAAGGAAGATTGACTTTTCCATTAGAAAAAAGATGAACGGACATCTTCTCTTCATATGTTTTATTTTGATAATCAAAAAACGAAATAGAACATAATGACATATATGAATTATCAGCTATTGTTAAAGCAAGACCATATTTATCATCACCAAGATAATAATAGTCCCATTCTTTAATTCGAAGCTTATTAGCTTTTATATCGTTTCGATTATATTTTTTTATTTGCGATAAAGCATAACCACTTTCGATAAGATTCCCGCTTTTATCAAGTAGTGGTCCATTATTTATTATCTTTGACATTTTCTTTTCTATATGTGATAAAAAATCCAAGTGATAAAGGTAGAAGTCCAATTAAGTATCCAAAACCTAAATCAGATAGATAGTGATGTCCATCAGTTAATCTTGATAGTCCAATAATTAGCATCGATATAAGTGAAAAGATAAATAATTTTAATTGCCTTTTTTCTTTATTACCTTTGACATTATAGAAAACTAAAGATAAAAATATTAAAGCCGAAAAAGAAGCATGACCAGAAGGAAATGAATCAATATAATATGATCCATAATTACTAATCATATTATTTAATACTTCATCTTTACTAGTAGAAAACAAATACCAAGGTCTAAAATAATCTTCGTTATTTCCTAAATACATTCGTATTCCCATATATCTTGGCCTTACAATAATTCCTTTAATAATAAAAGTTAGAGCAAAACTTATTGCACCACAAATAATAAGTAATAATCCTTTTTTAAGATATTCGTCTTGATTCTCCCCATCTTTTAAATAATACATAAAAAAGCCATTTGTACAAGAAATAACTATTATTCCAATAATAATACAAGGAATTTTACTTTCAAGATGAGATGAAAAAGCATCAAGGCCCCATAATACACCAATACCTAATGTTAAAAATATAAAGGAACCATATTTTAAATATTCAAATATCTTTTTGCTTTTATCTTTATTATTGAAATAATAATAAAGAAAAACTCCAGAACTTGCAATTATTGCACTTGCTGGTAAAGTTCCTGTATATTCAAAAAAATTAGCATAGAAATTATCTGGTGAATAAATAGCTCTATCTATTTTTAAATCTAAAAAAGAACCAAGTAAAATGAAAAGAAAAACAATAGAAGCAAAAACAATATAATAATATGTTTTAATACCACCAAAGTTTCTTTTTATCATTTAATAAACTCCAATATATCATCAACAACTTGTTGATTTTGTTTTTCATTTAATATCTCATGTCTCATATTTTTATAAATAATGACATTTACATTTTTAACACCTAATTTCTTATATAACATTGAAAGCGAAATTGGCCCTTTTGAAAAAGCACCAACAGGGTCATCTTCACCAGCAACAATTAAAATATTTTCATCTTTTGAAATATTCATTAAATTCTT
>CACYDF010000087.1 GCA_902773085.1 uncultured Erysipelotrichaceae bacterium | reverse complement strand
TTTTCATATGACATATATAAACAGCAAGTTTTAAATTATAATCATATTTTATTCATATTAGTAATGTGTTTTATATTAGCATTAAGTGGATATTAAAGTATTTATTTGTGATAGAATATTTTTCGACATGGTAATCGAAAACAAAGAAGTTGAAATAGTTTCTAATCAACCATCATTAAAAAGGAATGTTGTACTAAATTATATATATCAAATCCTAATAATTATTATTCCTTTTATTACAACCCCATATCTATCAAGAGTTTTACTAGATGTAGAAGGAACTGGATCAAATATAGGTATTTTTAGTTATACCAATAGTTTAGTTAACTTTTTTATTATTTTTGCTGCACTAGGAACTTCAGCATATGGAATAAGAGAAATATCCAAAAAAAGAGATAATAAAAAAGAGTATTCAAAACTTTTCTTTGAAATAGAATTAGTATCAGTAATTACTTCATTTATTTCACTTCTTTTATGGGTTGTTCTATCTTCACTATATACTGAATATAGATTATATTTGTTTATTTTATCACTAAATATTTTTGCAACTTGCTTTGATATTAGTTGGCTTTATATTGGGCTAGAGAAATTTAAATATACAATAAGTATAAATTCTATATTTAGAATTATCAGTTTAATTCTAATTTTTGTTCTTATTAAATCTCCTTCTCACTTATGGATCTATTTTGTAATTAGTTCTGGTTCAATGCTATTTGGAAATCTTTCAATGTGGTTATTTTTACCAAAAGTAATTCAGAGAGAAAAACTTGATTTAATAAATATAAAATACCATTTTAAAAATAGTCTTAAATATTTCATCCCAACTATCGCAACAACTATTTATACAGTACTTGATAAAACTTTAATTGGTCTACTAATTCCTGGAACTATTACTCCAGATTCAAGTATTAAGATAGCTGATGTTGAAAGTGGTTTTTACGAACAAGCATATAAAATTTTATCAATTGTAAAAACTCTTTCCTTTATGTCAATTAATGGAGTAATGTACTCAAGAGTTTGTAATTTATATGAAAAAAATGAAATTGAAAAAATTAATACATATAGAGATAAGACATTTCATTTAACATTAAATTTATCTATTGGAGCTATGTTTGGACTTATTGCAACTGCGTCTTTATTTGTTCCTCTTTATTTTGGTGAAGGATATGATAAAACAATTACTCTTATTATGATTATGTCTGTCTTAATACCGATTATATGTATTTCTTTTACACTAGGGAATATTTATTATTCTCCTTTTGGTAAAAGGAAACAATCAAGTACATATTTGATTATAGGTGCTATTATTAATCTTGCTTTAAATATCCCTTTAATTATTTTACTTAAGTCTATCGGTGCAGCAATTGCATCTATTGTTGCAGAGCTTGTTATTTCTACCCTTTATGTTTTAAAATCAAATAAGTTCTTTTCTTTAAAAGAATTATTCCTTGTTTCTTGGAAAAAGATTCTAAGTGGCGGAATAATGTTTGCTTTAGTTTATTTAATAAGATTCCTTTTTGAAACTTATTTAGATAGTAGTTTAATAATAAGCATCATTGAAATAGTGACTATTGTTATTGCAGGTGTCTTATCATATGAATTAGTTTTATTACTACTTAAAGATAAATCAATCAGTATAACTAAAGAATTAATCAGTAAAGTCTTTAGCAGAAACAAAAAAACTACAAGCGTTACAACTAATGAATAATTCTATTCTTCATTAATGTGATATCCTTGCTTGACTTATATATAATTTTTTACACTATTTAAAATGGTTTAAATAGGTTAATAAATTCTTTCCTGCTTTTCTTTAGATAATATTTATAATCTTTATCTATATCGAAAAACATATTTCCGTGTGCATTTTCCCCAACTTTAAAAACCATATAATCATCATATTCGTTTTTTAAAATTGAATCATAACCTACTGGACATTTAACTTTTATATCTTCAAAAGGTAGTTCAACAATATCTCTAAAATCATTTATATCAAAGACAATGTTGTAATAGCGTTGATCAATAGAATTAAAAGAAACGCATGTTACATATTTTGAATCATTTTTATTGTATTTACTACAAATACCATCAAATCTTTTCAAAACATGAAGTTTTCCACCCATTAATAGAATTTTTAGTTTATATAGAAAAGATATTAGTGGGAACATAAATAGATTATAAATCCATACAAAGTGTTTTTTAAATCCAGCCTTTTTGGTTGGCATCGTTATCTTGTTGTAATACCTTTTAACATGATTATAAAACTTAATTCTTTCTCCTTTATTAGATGGTACCTTGTCCATTGGGAAAATATCAACAAATATTCCGCAATGATATTTAGCTTTAAAATCTCCTTTTAATAAACAAGTAGTATTATTTTTTCTAATTTGGATGTGATTTCTCACTATTTTATCATTAAAAGAAGATTGTAAAAAATACATGTTATTAGAAAACTTGTTTTCCAATGATAGTAACTTATTATAATCATCTCTAAACATGTACAGGTCTATATCATCATCCCATGGGATATAACCTTTATGTCTGATAGTTCCTAACAGAGTGCCATCAGCTACAAAGTATCTGATTTTATGTTTAGTACAAAAATTATCAAAATAATCTAATATTTCTTTTTGGACATTCCAGAGACCTTTTCTTTCTTTAGTAACCAAAAAACCATCTCTAATTTCATCATTCATAATTATTAACCCATATTATTATAACTTAAGATTCTTTCTTTCTTTCTTTCTTTTTTATTATCTCTATTTCTTAATACTACTTATATTACAAAAACATTATTAGTACAAGTAGAGTAAATAATGCCATACTTAAATGCTATTTTTTTTATAGTTTTATGTATGTAATTTAGGAAATTAAACCTAATTTACAAGTTTTCCATAATTTTTTAAAGCTATTTTTACAAGTTTTCCATAACTTTTACTAGGCATTTTTACAAGTTTTCCAATTTTTTAAATTTTTAATCAATATTTAATTTAAATCATCGAAACAGGGATTAAGTAGCAGTTTCTATTAATGGGCATTATTTCTTCACTAAGGCAGATTATTAACCCTGGCTTAACATCAAGCCCAAATTTATTTAAAGCAGGAAAGTTTTTATCTGGATTACTTGGATCTTTGTTCTTTTTTATTTCTATTGGATAAATAGACTCTGCATCAACAATAACTAAATCAATTTCTTTTTTATCAATATCACGATAGTAATATAGATTATTAATTGGTTTACCAGAGTTATAATAGCTTTTAACTATTTCTGACACTACAAAAGTTTCAAAAAAAGCTCCATCCATATTACCATGTTGAAGAACTTTCGAACTTGACCATCTGCAAAGATATGCAGCAAGACCAGTATCCATAAAGTAAATTTTTGGAGTTTTAACTAATCTATCTGTAACCTTTGAGTAATAAGGATGTAAGATAAAGATGATACCACTTCTTTCAAGAATCGTTATCCAGCTTTTAACAGTTGGAGAACTAACTCCAATTTGTTTTGAGATTTCATCGTATTTTAATTCTTGACTTGTCCTAGCTGCAATAAAGACTAAAAAATCATAAAATTCATTAAGTTTGCTAACAGAAGATAATTCTTTAATATCTCTTTCAAGATATGTATTAATATAATCGGCATAGTATTTTTCCCTATCTATATCTTCAGAGAAAAGTTTTGGCATTCCACCATTAAATATTCTTTTATAAATTTGATCTACATCTTTACATATGAACTTCTCTTTTTTTATTTCATTTATATCTGGATTAAAAAGCTTGCCATCCTTTTTATCAATTTCTCTTTGAGATAATGATGAAAGTTCATATATTGCAACTCTTCCTGCTAGAGATTCAGATATGCCTTTCATCATGTTAAATTTTTGCGAACCAGTGAGCCAGAATAAACCGTTGTTATCTTTCCCTTCATATCCAAGTTTATCAATTATATCTTTAATATCTTCAAGTATTTGAGGTACTTTTTGGAATTCATCAATAATTAAAGGATATTTATATGTTTCAAAAAATAATTTTGGATCTGTTTCTGCAAGTCTTCTTACTTGCCTATTATCAAAACTAACATAGGTTCTTTTTTCTTCTTTAATGTGATTTAGCATAGTTGATTTGCCAACTTGCCTCTGGCCACATACCATTATTACGGGATATTTTTTACTCGCATCAAGTATACATTTTTCAATATTTCTATTAATATACATGTTAAGGCACCTCCGAGAAATCTAAAGTCTGACTTTATTTTACTAGAAATAACATAATATGTAAAGTCTATTTTGATTTCATAATTATTAAAAAGTAGTATGTTAAAATATTATCTATGATTAATCTAAATCTTTCAGTACATGATGTAGTTGATTTAATACTTAGAAAAGGTCACTTAGACAATCGAATTTTTAACTACGCAGCTATGCAAGAAGGAAGTAGGATTCATAAAGAATATCAAGACAGACAAGATAAAAATTATTTTTCGGAATATTATTTATCTGATAAATTTGTATATGAAGAATATGTTCTAAATATTAGTGGAAGGGCAGACGGAATTATCCTAAAAGAAAATGGGGAATACATAGTTGATGAAATTAAATCAACAGTATCTAGTTTAGATTCTTTTATTGCTGATCACGGACAGTGGCATTTAGGCCAAGCAATGTTTTATGGATATATGCTTGCTAAAAACAAAAACCTAAATAAAGTAGAAATTCAAATGACATATATAAGTCAAATTAACTCAAAAGAAATAAAACAAATTAATAAAGAATACACACTAAAAGATTTAGAACTATTTACCCAAGATGTTGTTATTGAGTTTGTAAGGTTTTATAAAAAAATATATAAGTTAAAACAAGAAAGAGATAAGTCTATTTCAAAGTTTTTATTTCCGTTTCCTACGATGAGAAAAGGTCAAAAAGAAATGATTGATTTTGTATCTAATACAATAGACTTGTCGTCATCTTCTTTTATTGAAGCACCTACTGGAATTGGTAAAACTATATCTGTTTTATATCCTTCTTGTAAACATTTAAAAATAAATGAAGTATCTTCAATTTTTTATCTAACTAACAAAAATGCTATTAAGAGAATTGCAGTAGAAACAGTAAAATTATTTCAAGAACATGGCTCTAAAATAAAATCTATACAGTTCACTTCTAAAGATAATATTTGTTTAAATGAAAAGAAAAAAAGATGTAATCCTGATGAATGTTTTTTTGCAAAGTTTTACTATGATAAACTAAATAATGCAATATCAGATTGTCTAGAATATGAAGATACTTTTTCTTTTGAATATATTAAAGAATTCTGCTTAGAAAGAAATATATGTCCATTTCAATTTCAACTTGATTTAGCAAATTATTGTGATGTACTTATTTGTGATTATTCGTATATATTTAATGTTAATGATTTTCTAGGTATTAGTGATTTAAATTCATCTTTTCATAATTCAATTCTATGTATCGATGAATCTCATAATTTACCTGAAAGAATTAGAGAAATGTATTCAAGTGAAATTAATGTTTCATACCTTCTTGATATGTTTCCTTTATTTTCATTGCATCAAAAAAAGCTAAAGAAAATTGTTGAAGATTTAATAGATTATCTTCAAGGATTTGATGTATCTAAATTAGAACTAGACGAAGAAAATATGTTATATGTTCTACAAAATGTTGATATAAATATTGTTACATATGTCTCTGATATTATTTCTGAATTTAGAAAACAAATTAAAAACTATCCCCTTGAAATTAGTGATGAATTATTAAATTATTATTATTATTTTTTAGAGCTAAATAATTTACTTAAACTAATCACTGGAGAAATGGAAAAGTATTTCATTTTCTATTTGATAATTGATGAGAAAAAAGAAATTATTTCTTATAAGATTAGAAACATATCTCCTTCAGAAATAATTACTTTAAAGACAAGTAGATTCAAGTCTACTATCTTTTTTTCAGCAACTTTATCTCCAAAAGAATTCTATATTGATCTTCTTGGTGGTGATTATTCAAATAAAGACAGTGTTTTAGTTTTGCCTTCTCCGTTTGATAAAAAGAACCGAAGAGTATTTATTGATACTAGATTTTCTTTATATTTTAAAGATAGAGAAAAAACTATTCCATATATATATAGAACAATCGTAGATGCAATAAGTCAAAAAACAGGCAACTATTTTGTTTTTGTCCCTTCATATGCATATTTAAATAGATTAAAAGAGTTTTTTGTTAACGATGAAGAAAATAGCGCAAGAATTCATTATCAAGGTCAGTATATGTCTGAATCAGAAAGAAAAAGCTTTTTGGAATATTTTTCTAAAGATAATAAAGAAACTCATGTTGGAATTGTTGTTCTTCATGGGGTCTTTTCAGAAGGGATAGATTTAGTAGGTGATAGACTTATTGGTGCTATAGTAATTTCTACTGGAATTCCTTCTTTATCGTTTGAAAAGAACAAAGAAGCTGAATTTTACTCGAAAAATAAGGAAAATATCAATGGTTTTGAGTATGCTTATACCTATCCAGGTATAAATAAAATACTTCAAGCAGGTGGAAGAGTTATTAGATCAGAAGAAGATAGAGGCTTTATTTTGTATATAGATAGTAGACTTAATAATGGAGTTTATCGTAAAATAAGCAAAGAAATATTTCCTGATGCTATATATCTTAGTGATAATAATCAACTTAAAAAGGAACTTAATTCTTTCTTCAATGAGGATAAATAATGGACATTGATCAAAAACATATAAGAAATTTCTCTGTTATCGCACATATTGATCATGGTAAATCTACTTTATGTGATAGGATTTTAGAACAAACTGGAACTGTATCAAAAAGAGAATTAACCACTCAAATGTTAGATGATATGGAAATTGAACAAGAAAGAGGAATAACAATTAGGTTAACTTCAGTTTCAGTCTTATATAAAGCAAAAGATGGAGAGACATATTTATTTAACTTAATTGATACTCCTGGCCATGTTGATTTTACATATGAAGTTAGTAGATCTCTTAGAGCATGCGAAGGTGCATTACTTGTAGTTGATGCTACTCAAGGAGTTCAGGCACAAACTCTTGCAAATGGATATCTAGCTTTAGATAATGGATTAAAACTTTTACCTGTTATAAATAAAATAGATTTAGCAAGTTCAAATGTGGAAAGATGCCAACTTGAATTAATTGATACTTTAAATCTTGATCCTGATTTAACAAATTTAGTTTCTGCAAAAACAGGTCAGGGTATAGACCAACTTCTTGAAAGGATTGTTCAACTTCTCCCTCCTCCAAGTGGTGATAAAAATAAACCTTTAAAAGCATTAATATTCGATTCAAGATTTGATCCATATAGGGGAGTAGTAATTTACATTAGAATCTTTGACGGAGAAGTAAAAGTGGGTGACAAAATATTATTAATGTCATCTAATATTTCTTATCAAGTTACTGAACTAGGAATTCGGACTCCTAAAGAAGAAAAGGTTGATTCATTAAAAGCAGGAGAAGTAGGATATCTTTGTGCATCAATTAAAAATATCAAAGACGTCCAAGTAGGAGATACAATTACCCATATTGATAATAAAGCAAGTATGCCACTTGATGGATTTAGAAAAATGCAGTCAATGGTTTTTGCTGGATTATACCCAAGTGATAATGCAGATTTTGAAAAACTTCATGAGGCTCTTGATAAACTAGCTTTAAATGATTCTGCACTTGTATATGAACCTGAAACGAGTCTTGCTTTAGGTTCTGGCTTTAGATGTGGTTTCTTGGGAATACTACATATTGAAGTAATACAAGAGAGATTAGAAAGCGAATATAATTTAGATCTAGTTTGTACCGCTCCGAGCGTTGTTTACAAAGTTGTTTTCTCTGATGGACACGAAGAATCCATATCAAATCCATCTGACTTTCCAAAAGATAGAACTAAAATTAGGAATGTTAGTGAACCGTATTGTAAGGCGAATATAATGGCTCCAAAAGAATATGTTGGTAATATAATGACTCTATGTGAAAACAAAAGAGCAGACTATATTAATATGGAATATATAGATGAGACTAGAGTTCAACTTACATATGAAATTCCACTTAGTGAAATTGTTTTCGATTTCTTTGATAAGTTAAAATCATGTAGCAGTGGATACGCATCTCTTGATTATGAAATCATAGGATATAAAGTAAGTGATGTAGAAAGAATGAATATCCTTCTTAATGGTGAAGAAGTAGATGCTTTAACTACTATTGTGTATAGGCCTACATGTTACTATAAAGCAAGAAATGTCGTTGATAAATTAAAAGAAGTTATACCTCGTCAACAATTTGAAATTCCTATTCAAGCTGCTATCGGTTCTAAGATAGTTGCTCGTGCTGATATTAAAGCTGTAAGGAAAGATGTTTTAGCAAAATGTTATGGTGGCGATATAACAAGAAAAAAGAAATTATTAGAGAAACAAAAACGTGGTAAAAAGAGAATGAAAGAATTTGGAAAAGTTCAAGTTCCTCAAGATGCCTTTATTGCAATATTAAAAGTTGATGATTCACCAAATTAAAGATAGTTATTATTCATTAATATTTTTGCTATTTATAATATAATTATTTTGTATGGGTATACATATTTTTTCATCACGACACTTAATAGATTTACCTACAAAGAAAAAGACTGATAAAGCCTTTGAACCTTTCATATACGAACCTAAATTTGTATATATTACAATTGAAGACGATACTAAGCATCATTTAGATAATCTACTTTCAATTAATAGTGTAGTTAAAAAAGGTACTATTATCGGTAGAGAAAAAGAAACTAATTTTCCGTATTATTCACCAATTAGTGGATATATTAAAGAAATTGTTGGGATGCCTTTTTCAGATTTTTCTTTTAGAGAGTGTTTTAAAATTGAAAATGATTATCTTTCTACCTGGCTAGAAGAAAAACAAATTAGTGGAGCAGATAATTATACAAAAGGTGATATTTATAACTTTATTAAAGATAGTGGGATTATAGAAAGAGGTAATAGATATTTACCAATTTATAAGATATTTGAGCCTGAATATAATATACATACTTTAATTATTAATGCCATTGAATTTAATCCTTTTAGAGGAAATGAGAACTTATATACAACTAATTTTATTGATTATATTTATTATGTAATTCCATATTTAAAAAAGTTATCTGGTATTACTAGATTTATTATTTGTATCAATCCGTGTCAAAAAGAATTAGAAAATAAAATTATTTCATCTAAAAAATCATACAATGATATTTCATTAGAGATAAAGAAAGTAGATGAAAAATATCCCTCATTTGTTGAGAGAAATTTAGTTAGAAACTTTACTAGTAAGAAGTACGATCTTCATGCACAAGAACTCGGCTATGCAACGATTTCTTTATTCTCGTTAGAAATGTTAG
>CACYDF010000086.1 GCA_902773085.1 uncultured Erysipelotrichaceae bacterium | reverse complement strand
GTCCCTGCTTGAGTAAAAGTAATAGGTTCTAAACCAGAATTTTCAAAAGTATTTTCATTAATAACACGATAAGGGAAAGAAACGCTTTTTATACCCGTGCCACAAAAAGAACTCTTGACTGAAGCAGAAGCACTATCAACATCAAATTTACTCCTATAGTTAAGTTTTGAAAGATCAAGACTTTCCAAACTTGAACACCCATTAAAAACTGGACCTTCTGAAATATCAACACTGGTGCCAGTAATTTCAACCTTTCTTAAAGAAGTACAATTAGTAAAACACCCTACTCTAATTCTAGCAATACTACTTGGTATTGTAATTTCTGTTAAACTTTCGCATCCATAAAAAATATCATGATCTAAACCAACGACATTATTATCTCCAGGTATTGAAGAAATGACACCAAGATTATTTGGTATTGTTATATTTTGTAAAGATTTGCAATTTTTGAATGCTTCTGATCTAAGAACTGTAATATTGTTACTTAGGTTTATACTTCTAAGTTTTTCACAATTTTCAAAAGCATTAATACCAATTTGAGTAACTGTATCAGGTAAAACGACACTAGCTAATTCTTTACAACCATTAAAAGTATTTGAGTCAATACTTTTAATACTTGTTTCACTTAAATCAGCACTTGTTATCTTTGTTCCTTGGAAAGAATATGCACCTAATTTATTAATACTTGAAGGAAAATTAATGTCTACAAGCGAAGTGCAATTTTGGAAAGCAGAAGTGCAAATTAAAGTAATAGTATCAGGTAAAACAACTTTTCTTAAAGATTTAGCATTTTGGGCAATGCCTTTAGAACTGTTCTGAGGGCCAACCATTTTTTCCCCATCTGGAACAATAAGAGTATCAATAAATTCATTGTTATTTAGAGCACCTTCAGCAAGTTTAACACCATCTTCAAGGTCTAAAACACCTTTTCCAAGTCTATCTAATTTTTCGTCAGTGACAGAACCATTTGAAACAGTAATATCACCATCACTAACTAAGTTTTCCCAAGCTTTAAATTTTTCTTGTAAATCAAAATTTAAATAAGTATATCCTTTACCTTTGGAATTAAGTCTAGTATTATCATTTAATAATCTTTGCTTTAATTCTGGGCTAATTTCAGGTTCTGACTCTTGTCCAGTTTCTGATTCTTGTTCTGGTTGTTTTTCTGGTTCTGGTTCACCTTGTTCATTGGTAACACCACCAACATTAGTCTTTCCACCAGATGTACCAGTATTTCCAGCAGTAGGAACATCACCAAAAGTACCTGATGCAGCTTCTTCAACTAATGATTCGCCTCCACAAGAAGCCAAACCTAAACTAATTAAGGATAATGCCAATAACTTAAACTTTTTATTCATCACTCAATCTCCTTTTTAATAAAAAACTTAACACATTAATTTTACTTTATTTCTAATTACACTGCAAGAACTTTTTTTATAAACAAATGTATGTATTATATACATCTTTTTTCTTTGAAATCTCAAATTAAGTGCTACTATAAAGGACAACATTGTATTATAATTATCTCTTGGTAAAATTTATGAACGAAAAAATTAGGAATGTAGCTATTATTGCCCATGTCGATCATGGA
Organism: uncultured Erysipelotrichaceae bacterium; assembly: GCA_902773085.1. Classification (GTDB taxonomy): domain Bacteria; phylum Bacillota_I; class Bacilli_A; order RFN20; family CAG-288; genus Enterosoma. The sequence continues at coordinate 8,529 of CACYDF010000086.1, read as the reverse complement.
AAAACAACTATAGTTGATGCAATGCTAAAATCTAGCAATACTTTTAGAGATAATTCTAAAGTAGATAACTGTGTCATGGACTATAATCCTCTTGAACATGAAAGAGGAATTACAATCCTTGCTAAAACAACAGCAATTAACTATAACGGATACAAGATTAATATTGTAGATACTCCAGGTCATGCTGATTTTTCAGGAGAAGTTGAAAGAATTATGAACATGGTTGATGGTGTCTGCCTTTTAGTAGATGCTTTTGATGGACCAATGCCTCAAACAAGATTTGTTTTAAAACAAGCCATTTACTATAAACTTCCTATAGTTGTTGTTATCAATAAAGTTGATAGACCTAACTGTGATATATCTAGATGTATTGATTTATTAATGGAACTATTTATTGAACTAGGAGCAAGTGATTCACAACTTGATTTTCCACTAGTTTATTCTTCAGCATTAAATGAAACATCATCTTTAAATCAAGATATAGCAAGTCAAGAAAAAACAATGGAACCTCTTTTTGATACTATCATTAAATATATTCCAGCTCCAAATGGAGATAAAAATAATGACTTGCAATTTCAACCTTCAATTCTTGATTACAACAAATATGTTGGAAGAATTGGTATTGGAAGAGTAGATAATGGAGTTATTGAAGTAAATAAAACATATACTTGTGTAAGAAATGATGGTTCAACTGTTGACTTTAAAGTTCAGAAATTATTTACTTTCCACGGACTAGAAAGAGTAGATGTCGACTTTGTTGAAGCTGGTGATATATGCGGTATTGCAGGACTTAGTAACATCAATGTTGGTGAAACTGTCTGCTTACAAGGAAAAAATAATCCTTTACCTCAACTAAGAATTGATGAACCAACAATGAGAATGTCTTTTGGAGCTAATCACTCTCCATTTTCGGGAAAAGAAGGTACTATTCTTACTGCTCAAAAGATTGGAGAAAGATTATATGAAGAATCTCAAAAAGATGTCTCTTTAAGATTCTTGCAAGAAAACAACAACGAATCTTTTGTAGTTATTGGTAGAGGAGAACTTCATCTTTCAGTACTAATAGAAACCATGAGAAGAGAAGGATTTGAACTACAAGTATCAAAACCAGAAGTCATTATTAAAGAAATTGATGGTAAAGAATGTGAACCATTTGAAGAATTACAAATTGATGTTCCTGATGAATATGCTGGAAATGTCATGAATCTAGTCGGTTCAAGAAATGCAGAAAATATTTATATGAATTCCGAAAATGGACTTACTAGACTAATTTATATTATCCCTTCTCGTGGTTTAATATCGTTTATGAATCCATTTATGACCTTAACTAAAGGAAATGGAATTATTAATCATACATTCAAAGAATTTAGACCCCTTATTAATAAAAATATTGGTCAAAGAAATAATGGAGTTTTAGTTGCTACAGATCAAGGTCAAGCAACTGCATATGCATTAAAATCGACTGAAGAAAGAGGAGTGATGTTTATTGAACCAGGTGTTAATGTATATGAAGGTATGATAGTTGGTGAAAATAAATATCAAAATGATTTAGCTGTTAATGTAGTTAAAACTAAAAATCTAACTAATGAAAGAAGTGCAAGTAAAGACACTACTATTGTATTAAAGTCACCTCGAAGGATGTCTTTAGAAGATTGCCTTGATTATATTGATTCTGATGAACTAGTTGAGATTACTCCTAAATCAATTAGAATGAGAAAGAAGATTTTAAATACTGCTGAAAGAAAAAAATACGAAGCTCATCATCAATAAATTCTAGATAAAATTACATTTTTTGTGATTGCGCTTTTTGAATATTTTATAAAAAAATACTTTGCGTTTTTTAGCATATTTGGCATTTTAGTGATTGCGCTTTTTGAATATCTTGACATTTTAGTGATTGCGCTTTTTTAAATAATGAGTTAAAATTCTACATATAACAACGATGAATGAGGTATAAATAATGTTTAAAAGAAAAATATATAACGAATTACTCAAATGGAAGAATGAATCAGATAAAGGAAAAGCAGTTCTTGTTGAAGGGGCAAGAAGAATTGGTAAATCTACTATTGTAGAAGAGTTTGCAAAAAATAATTATAAAAGTTATATTCTTATAGATTTTTCAAAAGTTAATGATTTAATCAAAGATGCATTTTATAATCTTCTTATTCATTTAGACGAATTTTTTATGTTTTTATCATCAGAATTTTCAACAAAGTTATACCCAAGAGAATCATTATTTATATTTGATGAAGTTCAATCTTTTCCAAGGGCAAGAGAAGCTATTAAGCATTTAGTTAAAGATGGCAGATATGATTATATTGAAACAGGTTCTTTAATTTCAATTAAAGAAAATGTTAAGGATATATTAATTCCTTCTGAAGAAAGTAAACTGACTATGTATCCAATGGATTTTGAAGAATTTACATGGGCACTAGGAGAAGAACTAATGCTACCACATATTAGAAAATGTTTTGAAGATAAAACTCCACTTCTCGAAGGTATACATAGGAAAGCTATGCTAGTGTTTAAACAATATATGTTAGTTGGTGGTATGCCAAAAGCAGTCAGTGAGTTTCTTTCTAGCAGGAAACAATTTGCAGAATGTGAAATTGAAAAAAGAGAGATTCTAAATACTTATAGAGATGATATATATAAGATTGATCGTTCATATAAATCAAAAGTATTATCAGTCTTTGATCAATTACCTTCATTTCTTTCACAACACGAAAAGAGAATAAGAATTAGTTCCATTTCTCCTGGTAATTTTGCAATTAAATATGAAGAAACATTTTTTTGGCTTTCTGATTCAATGATGTGTAATGAGTGTTTTTTATGCACTAATCCAAATGTTGAATTATCATTAAACGAAAAAAGAAACTATATTAAGTGCTATATGGGGGACACTGGTTTACTAATTACTCATGCACTAGATGAAAATTCAGTTGAAGGTACAAACTATCATAAGCAGTTACTAAATGGAAAACTCTCAATAAATAAAGGAATGTTTTTTGAAAATGTCGTTGCACAAATGCTAGTGGCAAATGGACACAAACTATATTTTTATACTCACTATAATGCAAAAAAACATCGCAATGATATTGAAATAGATTTCCTTCTTACTAATGGGGATAAAATAACACAAAGGCTTATTCCAATTGAAATTAAATCTGCTAACTCATATAAAACTGAATCTTTAAATCGATTTATTAAAACGTTTAGGAAAAGAATTGAAAAAGCATATATTATCCATCCAAAGAATCTATCAATTAGAGAAGATGGAATTATTTGTATTCCAGTATATATGACTTTTTGTTTATAAAAAACTATCCTAAAATATTTTTAATTTCAAGATTAACAGACTCACCTGACTTTAATGTATAATATGACATCTTTTTTGCAAATTCTATTGAAGATTCAATATTATTAGTTTTTATATATGAAGATACAAATCCACTAAAGAAAGCATCCCCTGCCCCATTAACATTAACTATTTCTTTCTTATCTATTTTAGTTGCAGGCGTTTCAACTATGTTATTATCATATCCATAGAAAGTTGACTTTGAAGAATTAGTAATAATAATTATCTTTGGGCCAAGAGAAAGAAGTTTCTTAACAAGTTCTTTCCCTTCTAATTTTGTATTAGTTATTGTTTGAGCTTCAATCAAATTAGATTTAAATAAATGTAGTTTATTTAATACTTTCTTAAAGCGAGATACTTTATTAGCAGATACACCATCAACATAGTACCTGCTTTTTGGGAAAGAAGAAATAATATCTTCAATTAGTTTTTCATTTAAATTAGCATCAAGAACAATATTTTCAAATGATTCAATTTCTTTTTTAAATATAAGGAGTTTATCAAGAGTAAGGTTATCACAAAAAGAAGAATCACAAATAGCAACAGACATCTCCCCTGAGTTATCATTTATTGCAACATATGAACCAACTCCATATTCAGATTTAGGAACTAATACTTTTATTTTATTTGAATTTAATTCTTTTTTTAATGAAAGAGAAAGAAGATCTTTACCAAGCCCAGTAATAAAAGAAACATTATTATTTAATAAAGATAGATTTAAAGCAATGTTTCTTCCTACTCCTCCATTAGATATTTTTACTTCTCCAATATTAGAATCTCTATTAATTAATGGAGAAGAACTTTTAGCAACATAATCGATATTAGAACCACCTATAACAAGGATATAAGACATTTAGTTACCAGAGATTGTAATTTTCTTAACTAGAAGTGATGGAGTAATAATACTTGAAAGATTCTTAGTATTATTACTAACTGCAATAACATCATTAAATAAATCTTTTAAATTTCCAGAGCAAATAATCATTGATGTAGCCTTACTAACTTTTCCATCAATTATTTCATATCCTTCACAAGGAAGGGAGAAATTTAAAGTTTGTTTATCAATTCCAGCATTAAGACCTTTTACATTAGTAATATAAATCCCTTTCTTTACTTTTGAAAATAATTCTTCTTCGCTTTTTTTACTTGGCATAAGGCTAGCTACTTGCCCTATTGCTTCACCAAGACCAGCACCACAACCATTTGGTTCAACTGATTCATTCCTGGCAGTTTCTAAAGAATGGAAATAATTAAGTAATATTCCTTTTTTAATAATTATAAAATCACTAGTAGGATAACCTTCTGAGTCAAAACTAGTTGCAGAAGTTGATTCAATATGAGGAGTGTGTTTTATTGTTAGAGCTTTTGAACAAATCTGCTGATTAAGTTTTCCTTCAAATGGTGAAATGTGTTTTTGGCAAGATTTTGCATTTAACCCAGATAAATAAAATCCAAGGAGCGATGCAACTACTTTTGGTGAAAGAACTCCTTTATATTTTCCTGATTTAATTGGTTTGGAATTAATAAAGTCGACACCTTGTTTAATTGCAGAAGAAATAACTTCATCTGCTTTTTCTTTAATTTCACTTAAAGAAGTAAAAGAGTGAGCAGAATCAAAACCGGTTTGAGTATCATTATCAGATGAGCAGATAACACTTACATATAAAGAATAATATCTTTCTTTTTCTTTTGCTTTTAAACCAAGGTCATTATACATTTGATCTTCAGATTCTACCTTTGTTAAAGTAACTTCAACTTTCTCAACTTTTGGATTTGCATTTTTTACTTTCTTAGATATTTCCAAAGCGACCTTTTGTAATTCAGATAAAGAAGCATCTATAAAATTAGGAGAATATATTTTTGCTTTCTTATATTTCTTTCCACCAGCAAAGAAGTTTTCTTTCTTTTCTTCTTTGCCAAACTTTGAACTTTCTAAAATATTTTCAACTACTACTTTTGGTGTAGAAGAATCAATTTTATCAGTTGAATATAAACCTAGTTTTCCATTAACTATTCCTTTTGCAAGAAGTTGATATGAATTACCTATTGTTTGTTCTTCAACTGATTCATTAAAAACAGTTACAGTTGTTTCTTTAGTATATGAATAAGAAAGTTGAAAAGGAGTTATCTTATTTTCTTTTGCTATTTGAATATATTTATTAACATTAATTTTCATTTTTATTCTCCTTGTCCACCAACTAGAATTGAACTTACAAGTAAAGTAGGTTGACCAACAGTTACAAAACAAGTTCCACTACTTGAACCACAAAGTCCAGGTGCAATAGATAAATCATTACCAACCATTGTTATCTTTTTTAATATTTCATATCCATATCCGATTAAAGAAACTGGTTTAATCATTGATGAAATTTTTCCATCTTTAATAAGATAAGCAATATCACTAGTAAACATAAATTGGTCAGTTGCAGGATCTACTTGACCACCTGTAAATCCTTTACAATATATTCCTTCTTTAACACTTGCAATAATATCTTTTGGATCACTACTTCCAGCATCAATATAAGTATTAGTCATCCTTGTAGTTGGAATATATTTATATGATTCTCTACGACATGAACCAGTTGGAGTAAACTTACCATTTATCTTTTTAGAAGTATATCTATCAAGCATATATGAAGTAAGAATTCCATTTTTTATAAGTTGATTTTTTGTTGGTAAGATTCCTTCATCATCAACAGATATTGATCCCCACGAGTTTAATATTGTTCCATCATCAATTGCAGAGACAACATCACTTGCAATTTTTTGGTTTAGTTTATTTGCAAATGGACTTGTATTATGAGATATCGAATTTCCTTCTAGTGGATGGCCGCATGCTTCATGGAATAAAACGCCACCAAAATGATTACCAATAACAACAGGATAATTTCCACTTGGTCCATCAATTGCTGAAAGAAGATCAACTGCATCTTTTGCAACTCCTTTCATCAATTCTTTAAAATCTACTTCTTCAAGTAATTCAATTCCTTTTCCCGCACCAGGGCCAGAAGATGCTTGCTGAAATTCTTTTCCATCAGTTGCAATAACCATTCCAGTAATTCTAGTTCTAGTTCTATCATCTGAAAAAATATATCCTTCGCTATTATAAACTTCAATATGTTCATCTTCTTCAAACAGGCTTGCTAGGACGTCTTGAACGCTAGGCGAATACAAGTAAGCAACTTTTTCACCTTCTTCAAGATACATAAGTTTTTTTTCATCTGACCATGAAGAATGAGGTGCTTTAATTTTATTTAACTGCTTTACTTTTTTAATAACTAAATCTGGACAAGTGACTTTTTGTTTACCATTTAATCCTTTTGATAGTTCACTAGCTAGAGTAACTAAGGATGCTTTGGATAAATCAGAAGTATAACCGTATACAACATTTTCACCTGAGATAATTCTAAGACCTACTCCAAATTCTTGACTAACCTTAACAGCATGAACTTGTTTATATCTCCTTACATAATTATGAGTGATACGATCTTGAAAATAAATTTCTGAATATTCGCCACCAGTTGAAAGAAGAATATTTAACACATCTTTAGCAACAGCCTTTGATATTTTCATTTGTAATCTCCTTTATTTTCTTTTAAGTGTTGGGAAGAGAAGAACATCTCTAATACTATCTTTTTCTAGTAATAACATAATAAGTCTATCAATACCAAAGCCAATACCACCAGCAGGAGGCATACCATATTCAAGTGCTTCAATATAATCTTCATCTAATTCATTTGCTTCTAAATTACCTTTTTCTTTTTCTTTAAGTTGATTTAAGAATCTTTCTTTTTGATCAATAGGATCATTTAATTCACTAAAGGCATTGCAGATTTCTTTAGTGCCGATAAATAGTTCAAACCTCTTTGTAAAACGAGGGTCTTTTTCATCTTTTTTAGCAAGAGGAGAAATTTCAATTGGATGGCCAAAAACAAAAGTTGGTTGAATAAGACTTTCTTCAACAAAGGTTTCAAAAAAAGCATTTACAATATGTCCATAAGTAAAATGTGGTTCAACCTTTATATTATGTTTTTTTGCTAGTTCAATTGCTTCTTTATCACTTGTAACTGTTAAAAAATCAACCCCTGTCTTTTTCTTAATTAAAGAAACCATACTGGCTTTTTTAAAATCTTTATCTAAATCAATATCATGGTTTAACCAGTGGAGTTTCGTTTTCTTAGTTACCTTACTTGCCAAATATCTTATTAGACCTTCAGTTAAATCATACATTGAATTTAAATCTCCATATGCAAGATACGCTTCCATAGTAGTAAATTCAGGATTATGAGTAGAATCAATTCCTTCATTTCTAAACATTCTTCCTATCTCATATACTTTTTCTAGTCCTCCAACAAGAAGCCTTTTTAAAGGAAGTTCAGTTGCAATACGTAAATAAAAATCTTGTTCCAATGTATTATGATGGGATACAAATGGTCTTGCACTTGCACCACCAAGAGTAGGTTGTAGCATACTTGTTTCAACTTCAATATATCCACAAGTATCCATATATTTTTGAATTCCTCTAATAATCTTTGGTCTAGTTATTGCAACATGTCTGGAATCTTCATTAACGATCAAGTCAACATATCGGTGCCTTCTTCTTTCTTCTGGGTCAGTAAGACCATGGAATTTATCAGGAAGTGGTCTTAAAGCTTTTGATAAGTGAGTATATTTACTTGCACGAAGAGTTATTTCACCAGTCATTGTTTTCATCATATGTCCTTCAACTCCGCAGATATCACCCAAATCTGCAAGTTTAAATAAAGCATAATTATCTTCACCAACGACATCTTGTCTAATATATACTTGAATATTTTCATCTCTATCTTGTAAAGTAAAGAAAGATGCTTTACCCATCTTTCTTAATAGGATAATTCTTCCAGCAATAGAAACACTAGTTGATTCATCAACTTCTTCTTTCTTTAGCTTTTTATATTTCTTTTTTAGTTCTAAACAAGTTGCATTTGTTTTATATGCTTGACCAAAAGGATTAATATTTAATTCCTTATATGTAGCAAGTTTATTTCTCCTATTAATTTGTTGATCATTTAGTTGCTTTTGATACTGTTCTTCAGTAAGTTGTCTATTTTCTTCCATAGTAAATCCTCAACAATAAATTATATCATTAAAAAGGATATAATTTATAAATAATGGCTATTTCGGATTTATTT
>CACYDF010000085.1 GCA_902773085.1 uncultured Erysipelotrichaceae bacterium | reverse complement strand
TTACTTTTTAAATTTGGATCTTTTACATCATCTTCTTTATCAGCAGTTGAATAGAAGCCAAGGCTTGATAAATATGAAAAGTTAATTGAATTATATTTATTTACAACTAAAACTAAATCAGTATCTTCAAGTGTATCAAGTTTCTTCCCAGCAATAACATCATAATCATCTAATTCTCCATAAAGATTGTGAAGTATATTTCTATTATTAGTTGATACTGTTCCATATAGTGATGGTCTTGTTCCATCAAGAGATTCAGGTCTACGAGTAATTAGGTTAAGTGAATAACTAGTATAGTAGTGTTCATAATATTCTCTAATAAGTTTGTCATCTATCATTTTATTTAGATAGTTGAAATATTTTTGAGAGAAGTTATTATATTTAAATGCCGTTTCTCTTTTAGATGAAACACTAGGATAAATTGATGTATCATCGCTAGAATATTCAACCGTATTATTAAATTCGCTTGAAGAAATAGTTGCTGATTCTGATGTATAAGGAGTAACAACTATTGGAGTAGAAGTTGCAATTGATGAAGAAAATTTGTTTGCATATTGATTAAAACCATGATTAAGGCCTAAAAAGAAAGAGATACCTACCATACCAAAAGAAGTAGCAATAACTGTCATAATAGTTTTTAATTTCTTACTAAAGATAGATTTAATTGCAAGTTTTACTCTTGTAAAGAAAGATAGATTTACTTTTTCATTAGGTTTTTCATTTACTTTTTCTTTATTTGAAGAAAGGACTTTATCACTTGCAATTTGTCCATCATGCATTCTTATAATTCTAGTTGAATACTTTTTTGCAATTTCTTCATTATGGGTAACCATAATGACTAATTTATCTTTTGATAATTCTTTTAATAAATCCATGATTTCTTTTGCCGTTGAATTATCAAGTGAGCCTGTTGGTTCATCAGCTAAGATAATAGAAGGATTATTAACTAGTGCTCTAGCAATAGCAACACGCTGTTGTTGACCACCACTAAGTTGCTTTGGTAATGATTTGATATAATCTTTCATTCCAACTTTTTCTAAGACTTCTCTTGCTTTTTTATCAATTTCACTTTTAGACATATTTCCAAAAGAAACAGCCATCTTTACATTATCAAGAACATTAAAAGAAGGAATTAAATAATAGTTTTGTAAAATAAATCCGATTTGATTATTTCGATAAGCATCTATTTGATTAGCCTTCATCTTTGGAATAGATAAAGAATTAAAGATAATATCTCCACTAGTTGGTAAATCAAGACCTCCTATTAGATTTAATAAGGTTGTTTTACCACAGCCACTTTGTCCTAAAATAGAAGTAAATTCATTATCCGAAAAGGTTAGGTTAATGTTTTTTATTGCTCTTAAAGTTTGTTTGTTACCTACAACATAATCTTTTACTAAATCTTTGATTTCAATCATACAATATATTTTATCTTTTTTATTGTTATTTTTAAACTGAAAAAATGCATTATTAGTATTTACTTTTAGAATATTGAATTTTTATAATTTTATAACTTTAAAAAATCACAAGATTTTTTGCTTAGTTATTTATTATTACTGTAATTTTTATTATAATAAATATTGTTAGTGGAGAACTAAAATGAATAAGAATATAAAAACAATTTTACTTAGCTTATTATGCACACTTACTTCTTGTGGTTCAGGATTTCAAAGTGATAGTGATATATCACCAGCTGGTAATTTTAATTTAACATCTAATGATAATTCATCTACACCCACAACTCCAACCACCCCTACAACACCTTCTTCTGATAATACTCCTAGCCAACCTAATTTAACAACATATAGAGTGACATTTATGGATGGCAAAGAATAACTAGATGAAGTTACTGTTACAAAAGGCGGAACAGTAATATACAAAGGAAATCAGCCTAGTAGAAAAGAAACTAAAATAGATAATATAACTTATCAATATACTTTTGTAGGATGGTCTGAAGATTCTACTGCAAGTCCAACTTCATCAAATGTGTTTTCATCTAATAAATTACCAGCAGTAACAAAAGATACAGTATATTTTGCAATATTTAAGGAAGAACCAGCAGTACCATCAAACACATATTTAGTTAGGATATACCAGTTTGAAAATGAACTTATAAATTCTTTTTATGTAGAAAAGAATAATAAAGCAAGCTATTCTCAAGTTACGAGTGTAGATCCGCAGCAAGTTGTATATAAAGGTTTTAAGGTGTTTACATTTGAATTCAAATTTAAATGCATTACAAGTGGTCAATATTATAATCAATCATTCTCATATACTTAATTTCCCCGTAGTCGATTATAACATCGATTTTTTATGTGTATATCGTGAAGAGATAAGAACAGATTTGTACCTTGAATTCAAGGATTTAGATAATAGAACAGTTTTTTCTATTTCTGGTGTTAAGTATGGTGTTACAAATCCAAAACAAGATTCAAATTATGTTGAACCTATATATGTTGATAATGAGGGGAATCAAAGGAATTTTTTAGGATGGGCAAGAAATAAAGAATCGACTACTTATTACAATGGTTTAGATATTTATAATGTTATAACTGAGGAAGAAGCTAATAAAGCAGTATCATTTTATCCAGTATACGGTAATAATAAAACACCAGTTTTTTGTTATCTTAGGATTCGTTCTAGTGGCAATGATAGTCCTAAATATGTTGTTAAAACAGTTGAACAAGCAAAAAACGAAGGGATTATAACTTTATCGAGCAATACTATTACTGCATATGATGAATCTAAAATAGTTACTAATTTTAGTTCAAGCAACCATTTAATAAAATTGTTTTTCAATGATTCTTCAATTAAGAAAATAGGTAGTAATGGTTTAAAGGGTTCAAATGCAAGTTATATATACATGCCATATGTTACAGAAATTGGAGAAAATGGATTACAAGAATGTGCAAAGTTAGAACTATTAAATGCACCAAAATTAGAGACTTTAAAGTCATATTCACTTTCTATGTCAAATTTATCTTCTTCTATTATTGCTCCTGAACTTAAAACTATATACTCAAATGCTTTTTCAAATACTAAGTTGAACTCTTTTGATTTAACTCAATTTCCTAAGTTACAAACTATCGAAGAAAATGCCTTTAGTACTTGTACTAGTTTAGTCTCAATTAATTTTTCTTCGACTTTTCCAGTAAGCGGGCTAGGTATTACTGATTCTGAAAATACACTATTTGGTAATTCGCCAATTGGTAATATAACTATAAGTGGAAATAATCCTCAACTGTTTGTTTCAAATAATTGCTTATATACACCATACAATGGGTCGACATTAGATAATAATAACGATTATCTTATTCTTGGCTGCAGATCAACTTTTGTAAATAATAAAAAAGTGATAATTAATAATGGTAATAATAAGACAATTATAGTCAAACCTACTGCCTTTTATCCAGATCCCTTTGCTGAAATAGAAATTGCAACAAAAAATATTAGATTTAGTCCGAAAACATTTTATATTAAAAGTGTTCATATTGGTGATGGTAATTACATTGCTCCCACTATAAAATTTGTCGGCACTTATGACGAGTTGAAAACAATATGTGGAGGAACTGATGATTCTGTAAAAGCTATCTGTTATTGCCGTAATGGTAGTAGTGAAGCTAAGTTTAATCTAGTTTGCTCAGATCAAACAAAAGAACTATATGCTCCTGCTCAGCAATTCTTTTAAATAGGTTATTAACATAATAGAATCGCTTCTATAATATAAAAGTCAAAGAACTAAAAAGGAGGCCTGCTCTACTTGAAAAAAATAGGGCAAAGGACTAGAATAATACTGTGTTTGGTTGGAGTTCTATTGCTAGAACTCCTTTTTAATTACCAATTACTTAGTAACTAAAACCAACATCAATATTACAAGAAGTTTTATAACTTGGATAAAGTCATCCATAGCTAAATACCCCCTTTCCTAGCCAAAACCTCCTCTTTAATTGGAAGGACACTTTTAGAGTTTCCTCCTCATATATTATTTGCTAATAGTTCACTTATTTTTTAATAATACTAAGTATTATTTGCTATAATTTATATTTGATAAAACTAATTGAGGTTTATAGCAATGAAAGAAATGAAACCAGCTTTTGAACATAAAGAGGTAGAAAAAGGTAAAGTTGATTTTTGGCTTGAGAATCATTATTTTGAAGCTAACTTAAAAGAGAATCAAGATAAGCCTCCTTTTTCAATGATTATTCCGCCTCCAAATGTAACTGGTAAATTACATTTAGGTCATGCACTGGATACTACTATTATTGATATTATTTGCAGATATAAAAAATTAAATGGATATGACGTATTATTCCTTCCTGCAATGGATCATGCGGGAATTGCTACCCAAGCTAAAGTAGAAGAGAAACTGGCTAAAGAAGGAAAGAATAAATATGAAATGGGTAGAGATGCATTCCTATCTGAAGCATGGAAATGGAAAGATGAATATGCATCACATATTCGTAAACAGTGGCATGCTCTTGGTTTATCAATGGATTATACAAAAGAGAGATTCACTCTTGATGAAAAGATGAACAAGGTAGTTACTCTTGTTTTTAAAACTTTATATGACAAAGGACTTATTTATAGAGGAGAAAGAATTATTAACTGGGATCCAGTATTAAAAACTGCTCTTAGTGATGTTGAAGTTATTTACCAAGAAGATAAAGGAAAGTTTTATTATTTTAAATATTGGCTAGAAGATAAGAAAGAATATTTAACAGTTGCAACAACTAGACCTGAGACAATGTTTGGTGACCAAGCAGTTGTTATTAATAGCAAAGATAAAAGATATTTAAAATATATTGGAAAGAAAGTCATTAATCCTGCAAATAATCAATTACTTGAAATTATTGCTGATGATTATGTTGATCCTAGTTTTGGTACAGGTGTCATGAAATGTACTCCTGCATCAGATCCTAACGATTTTGAAATTGCAAAAAGACATAATCTAAAGATGGTTAAGATTATGAATGAAGATGCTTCTTTAAATGAAAATTGCCCAAGTAAATATGTTGGTCTAGATCGATTTAAAGCAAGAGATCAACTTGTTGAAGATATTAAAGATAATGGTAACTTAATTAAGATTGAAGAGATCCTTCATAATGTTGGTCATTCAGAAAGAAGTCACAGTGTAGTTGAACCAATGTTATCTAAACAGTGGTTTGTAAAAATGTCTGTTCTTGCAAAAGAGGTTATGAAGATTCAAAAGTCAAAAAATAAGACAACATTTTTTCCAAGTAGGTTTTCTAAAATTTTCTATCAATGGTTAGAGAAAACTAATGACTGGTGTATATCAAGACAGTTATGGTGGGGACATCAAATTCCTGTTTATACTAATAAAAAAACAGGTAAAGTAGTTTGCTCTTTAACTCCTCTTGATAAAGAAAAATATGAACAAGATAGTGATGTTCTTGATACATGGTTTTCTTCTGCTCTTGCTCCTTTTGCATTTTTAAATTGGCCAGATAAAAATTCTCAGTTATATAAAAGATTTTTCCCGTTATCTTTAATGTCAACAGGATATGACATTATCTTTTTCTGGGTTGAGAGAATGGCAATTGATGGAGTTGAATTTAATTCAGTTATGCCATTTAAAGAAGTTGCAATACATGGATTAGTAAGAGATGAAAAAGGCAGAAAAATGTCTAAGACTTTAGGTAATGGTATTGATCCATTTCAAGTAATTGATGAATATGGATGTGATGTTCTTCGTTATTCACTTTCTACTTATGGAACTCCTGGCTTAGATATCAATTACTCAACTAATAAGATTAAAGACTCTCGTAATTTCTTAAATAAGATTTGGAATGCATCAAGATATATTATTGGAATTATAAATAACAATAAACCAGTTAGTGCAACTAAACTTTCCTTCTTTGATAAATGGATTATTTCAAGATTTAATGATACTTTATCTAATATTAAAAAGAACATGAATAAGTATGAACTTGGTCAAGCTGCTTCTTATTTATATAAATTTATATATGATGAATTTTGTTCTCAGTACTTAGAATATACAAAGGTTTCTTTACAAAGTGAAAATAAAGAAATAGTTGAGAGTGCTAAATACACTTTATATACTATTTTAAAAGATGTTTTGTTGATATTATTCCCCTTTGCTCCATTTATTTGTGAAGAGATTTATTCTTATCTTCCTGATGAAAAGAAATCAATATACGAAGAAAGTTATCCAACTCCAATTAAAATTTCCGCTTCTAAAAATGATGTTGAATTAGCACTATCTGTATCAGATGCAATTAAAGAAATAAGAAACTTTAAATCAACTAATCTTCTTTCTCCTAATGCACCTATTTCTTTAAATATTGAGGCAAGTGAAAAAGTCTACAGCCAAATATTTCCATATATACAAAGATTTTCTTTTGCAGATAAGATAATTAGACTTGATAAGATTGATGCTAAACATTTTGTTGTTCTTCCTTGTTTTAAATTAGAGATGATTTCTTCAGATACTTCAAAATTAGAAGAAAGAAAGAAGAAAACGATTGAAAATCTTAATAATGAGATATCAAAATGCGAAAATCTCCTTTCTAACAAGGGATTTCTTGCTAAAGCTCCAAAACAAAAGATAGAAGAAGAAAAAGCAAAATACGCAAAATTAAAAGAAGAATTAAATAGTTATTTAAAATAAAAATTAAAAAAAGTATCTCCTTTTTAGCAAATAATAAGTGAAAGGAGATATTACGTATGTACTTAGAAAAACTTACTGAAGAAGAGATGTCTCAGACTACTGGTGGTGAGATGACTTTAGCTAGTGTAATGGCTGTAATGTGCATTGGAGTTGTTACAGTTGTATGCTACAGACTATTCAAATCTAACACTGGAAAAACAGTTCTTCCAGGCGGATTTACATTTTCCTGGACATAGCCATTTTTAGTAAAAAAAAGTAATAAGCAACTTTTTAAAAATAACTTGAAACAAATAATCTATTCGTTTATAATAATCAATGATTATATTAACAGTGGAGGAATAAAGTATGTCATATACCATTGATAAGAACCTTGAAAAAGGCATGAGATTGCTTGAAAATGAAGGTAAAACTGAAGAAGGAATTGAATTAATTAATCATTCTGCAAAGACTGGAACTACAAAAGGTAAATCATACTTTTCCATTGCCCAAATCATTCGAGAAGGAAAATTCGGTGTTCAAACTGATGTTGAAAAAAGCCGTGTTTTTTATGATAGAGCTGCTGAATATTTAGTCGAGAATCCAGACTCAATGGACTACTTATATCTTGGTGATTATTTTAACTATGGTCTTGGTAGTCAAGCAACTAACAAACAAAAAGCTCTTGAATATTATGAATTAGCAAGTAGGTCAAATGATTCTATCAAAGCAATTGCTGAAGAAAGAGCAGATGTCATTAGAAGTAGTTTCATTATCCATTCTAAGAAAGAAAATACTTTAAGTGATAGTCTTGGTGCACCACACCCAGTTGAATCATCTGTTTTTAATTCTTTAAATGCTGCGCCAAATAATTCTCAATTTGGTATTTCTTTTGAAAGAATTGAACCAAGTTCTTTTGGTGGTGTTCAAGATGATCTACCAACAAGTTTTACAACCCCTCCAGTTGCAAATCAAATCTTTAATGATAATGCAACTATTAATACACCAGCAATTGATAGTGAATATAAAGATGATATCCTTTTAGTTAAAGCTTTAAAATTACTTGATTCACCTGCTTCTTCTTTACAAGATAAGGTAGATGGATTTGAACTTGTAAGAACTAGTTGTGATGAAGGATCAGTTAGAGCTGCTGTTCTTCTTGGATATTTCTATGAAGGAAAGACTTCCATCAAAGAAAAAAATTTAGAAGAAGCTCAAAGATATTATGAACTTGCAATCAGTCGAGGTAGCGTTGTTGCTGAATTTAGACTCGGCCTACTTTATTTAATTCAAAACACATCATTTACAAATGAAGATAAAGGACATCAACTTATCTTATCAAGCGCAAGAAAGGGTTATTCATTTGCATTAAATTATTTAGGTGATTGTTTCAGAGAAAAAGTTATGGACCCAAGAAACTTATCTCTTGCTTATAGATATTATGCTTTAGCTGGGGAAAGAAATTTAGGTCTTGCTTATCACAATATGGCAGAAATCGATGCTTCAAGACAAGATATTGAACTTGCTAGAAAGCACGAAGATTATGCTAAAAAATTAGGATATGATGCTAATCAATCTCCATATGATTCTTTAGCTAGTGTTTTACATTTTTAACTGTTTATAATTATTGGGGCATAACAAAATGCCTCAATTTTTATTTATTTTCCTTTAATTTATTGACATAATGATAAAATCTTGTTAATATTATTAAGTTTTTTGGGCCTTTAGCTCAGTTGGTTAGAGCGTCCGCTTGATAAGCGGGAGGTCGATGGTTCAAGCCCATTAA
>CACYDF010000084.1 GCA_902773085.1 uncultured Erysipelotrichaceae bacterium | reverse complement strand
CATAAGACAGGATCTTTATTTGCAGCATATTTACTTGGAATAAGAGAAGCCAAGAAAGTCAAAAAGATAGAAATCAGTATTAAAACTAAACCATGAAGCGGATTTAAAAAAGCAATCATTCCTAGTTCTGCAGTTGGGAATGCTGCATTTAAAATCAGTGACAAAGGAATAGAAATTAAATAAGTGATTATTACTCCTAATGAACCACTTAAAAATCCTATTATCATACCTTCAGCATGGAAGAGTCTTCCAACATCTTTTTTTCTTGCACCTATACTTCTTAAAATACCAATTTCTTTTGTTCGTTCAATAACAGATGAATAAATTAAAATTGCAATCATAATTGATGAAACAACGAGTGATATACTAGCAAAAGCAATTAAGACTCCTGAGATAACTGATACAATCTGACCAATAATTTCTGTAGCAGCTTGACCAATATCAGTTAAGATAATTTGTTCGGAAGGTTTCTTCCCTTCATTATATTTATTAAGGTATTCAGCAATATATGTTTTATCTTCAAAACTTAATGGATAAATAGTTATTGAACTGACATACTTTGAGTATGTATATATGTTATTAAAATCTTCACCTTGCTTTAAAGCAACATCACTTCCTAAATAGTTATATCTTGAAATATACTTATCCCAGGAAGTATTTTTTAATGAATCAATTATTTCTCTAAAATTTAAATATATAGCATTCTCATTAAATAGGTGTCCAAAAATATTGGAACTATCTTTATCAGGATCATTGCTTTGATATAAGGAGTCAATAGTATCAGAAATAGCACCTACTAAGCTAGCATTTCTATTAGTATTGGAACTATGTGATTCTGAATCGTTATATGTATATCCAATAAAAGCATGATTTTTAAAACTATTTGCAATAGTACCTGTCTCATCTGACTTACAATCTATAAAGGCTTGGTATGTTAATGGACGTGGATAATAGATACCTGTATGAAGGATGCCAAGTGAAATTCCTTTCTTCTCTCTTAAAATTGCTTTTATCTTAAGTTTCTTTCCTTTCGTGCCATTATACAGGTTTGCTAATTGAACACTGTCAGGTGTATTGTAACTCTTTAATGTTCTAGTAAAGAATGGTCTCATGCTATCATGATGTGCAAAATCAGTGAAGAAATTTATCATAAAAATTGAAAAAGCTTCCCTTTCATTTTTCTTGTCAAGAGCTTCTTGCTTTAAGAATTCTTCCCTGAATTTCTTTAATGTTAATCCACTACTTAACTTCTGAATAGTTTCATATACTTTTTCAACTGATGTTAAATCAAATTGAGTATATGTACTAAACTCAGTTGTATAGTTACTTGCAACTGAAAGGAAGGTTGAAGCAAAATCCTGAGAGTTCATATTAGGCAAATCTACATAACTTAATAAAGTAGAGAGATTAATGTTATCAGCATTAGTTGAACTTACTAAATTTGATAGGTCATTTAACTTAGCATCAGGTTTTAAAAATAGCCCAATCTTTTCTTCAGTTTTTGTATTTTGTGATGTATAAAAATCACTAGCAGGAATATACCTGTATTCCATATTTAGTACATCATTAAATGTATAAGTTTTATTGGGTGTTGGATCAAGTCCTAAAGCTTCCATTGTTGTTGTAGTTAGATTGTTTCGACTATTAACAACCAAGACTAATCCAATCTCATCATTTTGATAATTATAGGTGTCACTTGGAAGTTCACCATTAGGATTAATAATATCGTACTGATCTAATATTTCTTTTGAACTAGCTGGAAGTGGTTGCCACATTGATGTTGTTGAACCATACGATGATGATATATTATTTACCATGTTTTCTAAGAAAGACATAGGTGTAGTATCTATTGATTTATAAATAACATTCGAACCACTTTTATATGAACTAATAACATTCATTCCAATTGAGTAATTGTATCTTATTGTTGCATATTCTTTTTTAGGTGTATTTATTGCTTCAAGATATCTAATGTAATCATCATTAATATTATTTAAATGCAAAGAACTTGTTATTGGTTCAACAACACCTATAGTTTCAGTAGTAGGATATCTTTCACTATTAACTACCTTTTCTTCATCAACTGTTGTTGCATATTTCTCGATTGTGATTGGAAAAGTATTAAGTGCTTGCCTTTCTTCACGAGAAATATAGCTTTTAAACCCATTAGACAGGGCTAAAACAAGGCCAATTCCTATAATTCCAAAGGATGCAGCGATAGAAGTTACGATAGTTTTACCCTTTTTGGATAGTAAATTTTTACCTGATAAAGCAATTGCACTAGGATATGTCATTACAGTATGCTTTTTCCCTGTTGAAGAATCACTCCTTGTCTCTTTTTCTTTCTTTTTCTCTTTTAAGACCTTCTTATCACCGGTATCACTAGT
>CACYDF010000083.1 GCA_902773085.1 uncultured Erysipelotrichaceae bacterium | reverse complement strand
TTTATGAAAATACAGCAAAAAGCATAAAAACCTATGCTTTTTTCAAAAAGTTAAAAGATGTGATGAAAAAAATGGGGAAACTCAAAAACAATTACTACTTGTAAATAATTAATAATAAATATATACTAATATGGCTTATGAGAAATCTAATAATACTTGCTGTAAATCCTGTTGCTGAAGGATTTCTTATCGCAATTTCGCTTATCATAATCTTTGTTGTTTTACTCCAATCTGGAAAAACTGAAGGTGCATCTGCTGCAATCATGGGCGGAAACAAGATGAACATCTTTACTCGAACAAAAGAAAGAGGAGTCGATAAGATAATGACAATTATTACAGCTGTGCTAGTTACCGCCTACTTCGCTGTTGCTCTTATTTGCAACTTCTTATAAAGATTAAATGGGGGCACAAACCCCTTTTTTTATTTTAAATATGAATGAGATAGATATTCTTTCTACGTTAAAGAAACATAAAAGCGATTATAAAAGTTTAATTAAAGAATTAAATATAGTTACTAGTAAAGATGAAGAAAAACTAAAAGTAATTCTTAATGGTCTTTTAGATGAAGCTAAAATAGGATTAATTGATTCTAAATATTTTTTAATGCCCAGTGATATCTTTCTTGGGAAAGTCATTAATAAGAAAAGAAATGTAGTTACTCTTGAATTAATTCCAAGCAAAGAACTTCTTGATATATCAGGAGATGAATCAAGGACTTTACTTATTAATGACTATATCTATATAAGAAAAATATTAGGTAGTTATCATCCTATTGAATACTATAAAAGTGTATCTCATCTTAGAGGAAGGTATTCTTTAACTAGCAAAGGTGAATCAAGATTAATTGTCGACTATCTTGAAAAATGTGGAATCAATGTTGTTATTTCTTCAATTAATAACTTTAAACTTAGTGAAGGCGATTTAATAGAATGTGAAATTAATAATTATAAAAATTCCACTTACTATGTAGATATTAGAAGTCTCTTAGTAAAAGCTAGCGAACTTGGTTCTGATATAACAATGCTTGTTGCTGCAAAAGAAATACCTCTTGAGTTTCCTAAAAAAGTATTAGATGAAGCAAGAAGTATTCCTGCTTCCCTTCTTGAATCAGACTACAAGGGAAGATTAGATTTAAGGAATGAAGTTATTTTTACTATCGATGGAGTCGACTCAAGAGATTTTGATGATGCTATAAGTATTAAAGCATCTAATAACGGATATGAAATTGGAGTTCATATTGCAGATGTTACATCCTATGTAAAAGAATCTCATCCTCTAGATGATGAAGCATATAAAAGAGGAACTTCAATTTATCTTGCAGATAGAGTTATACCTATGCTTCCTGTTGAACTATCTAATGGAATATGTTCACTTAATCCAAAAGTAGATAGATTAACTATATCAGTTATTATGAATGTTGATGCACAAGGAAATATCTTTCGATCAAATATCTATTTAAGTGTAATTAATTCATATGCAAGATTAAATTATGATGAAGTTAATCTCTTCTTTCAAAGAAAGAAAGAGATTAAAGATAAAAAACTTGCTGAATCTTTAAATATGTTAAATACAGCAAGTAAACTAATTAGAAAAAGAAGAAAAAGAAATGGATCAATAGATATAGAAACTACTGAACTTAAATTCACATTAAATGAAGATAATGAACCAGTATCAGTTAAAAAAATAATTACAAGTGATGCTGAAAACATGATTGAAGACTTAATGGTTTCTGCAAATGTAGAAGTAGCTAAGAAATTAAAAGAAGCTAAAATACCTGTTTTATATAGAATTCATGAATATCCATCTAAAGAAAAGTATGAACTATTTAAAGCCCTTATTAAAAAAATGGATTATACTCTTTATCTTAATTTACCAAAATATGAAAATATCACTGGAAATAAATTAAATGATTTTATTTTATCTATTAAAGATGATAATTTAAAATCAATTTACTCATATCTCCTTCTTAGAGCAATGTCAAAAGCAAGATATTCTCCTGAAGAAAAAGGTCACTTTGGCCTTGGTGAACTATATTACTGCCATTTTACTTCCCCGATAAGAAGATATCCTGATATTGTAATTCATAATTTAATTAAAGACTATCTATTAAGTAAGAAGAGTTTTGATAATAGATACTTAACTAAATATATTGATAATATGGGTAAAGTCACTTCTGATTTGGAAGTTAGAGCAGATATGTTAGAAAGAGAAGTGGATGATTTAGAAAGTTGCAAATATATGCATAGATTCTTAGGCAAGACATTTACTGGAAAGATAATATCATTTATTAAAAAAGGAATGTTTATTGAACTTGATAATGGAATAGAAGGCTTTCTTCCATTCCACTTAACTAACTTTGAATCAATAAACTATCAAATAGTTAAAGATACACTTATTTCATTTAAGACTAAGGACAAGTCATATTCATTTGGTTCTAAAATGGAAGTAGTTGTTCTTTCAGTTAATGTTGATAGAAAAGAAATAACTTTTTCAACTAAGAGTTTCTTTGATAAGTATGCCTACTCACTAAGTGAAAAAGAAAGAGATGACTTAGTCTATTTAGGAGTCAGAATAAAAGATAATAATACAAGAGACTATAAAATATTAAATGAACGAAAGAATAATAATTCTTTAAGAAATGAATATTGCAGAAATAAAAAGAGATATAATAACCACTCTAGAAACTTTAAAGGAAAAAGGCATGAAGGAAAAAGAAAAAGAAGGTGAAAAACTTATCGTTACAAATAGGAAAGCCCACTTTAATTATTTCCTTTCTGATTTTCAAGAAGCTGGAATTGAACTTGTTGGATCTGAAATTAAATCTCTTCGCCTTGGTCATTGTTCAATCGATGAATCATATGTCATCTTTAAAGGTAGAGAAGCTTTTATCTTAAATATGAATATTCCAACTTATCAAGAAAATGGAGTATTTCAACCTAGCCCACTAAGAACAAGGAAACTTCTTCTTCATAAAAAAGAAATTATCGAATTAATATATAAAGTTGATAGACAAGGATATACTGTTATTCCAACTAGAGTATATATAAAAAAAGGAAAAGCTAAAGTTCAAATAGCTCTAGGAAAGGGAAAGAAAAACTACGATAAAAGAGAAACAATCAAAGAAAGAGAAAATAAGATAAATATCCAAAGGAAATTCAAAGAAAGATATTAATTAATTTCACCTTCTTTTACATACATATATTAATGAATAGAGAATAATTAATTATTCTCTTATTTTTTATATTTTCTATATTAATAATACAAATTATGCTAAAATACTTCTTGGCTATAAAAGTCAAATTAATGGAGGAAATATGGCTACACAAAAAAAGAAAGTTGCTCCAAGTGCTGCAACTAACAAAAAAGGCAAATATGTACCTGGTCAGTATGTTTATGCTTTTAAAGATGGACATGGACTAGGAAAGCCACTTCTTGGTGGTAAAGGTGCTGGTCTTGCTGAAATGACTAGTATTGGTATTAAAATCCCTGATGGATTTACTATCTCTACTGAAGCATGTACTGCTTATTATGATTCAGGTAGAAAAATACCTAAAGTAATGAAAGATCAAATTTATGAAGGTATTGCTGCTTTGGAGAAAAGAACTGGTAAAACTTTCGGAAAGGGTCCAAAACCTCTATTAGTATCTGTTCGATCTGGTGCAAGAGTCTCTATGCCAGGTATGATGGATACTATTTTAAATTTAGGTTTAAATGACACTACTGTTGAAGCATTAGCAAAACAATCTGGTAAACCAAGATTTGCTTATGACTGCTACAGAAGATTCATTTTAATGTTTACAAACATTGCAAAAGGTCACCCAAGAACTAAGATGGATGCAATGCTTGAAGATATCAAGAGAAAACTTAATTTACAAAACGACTATGAAGTTCCTGTTGAAGAATTAAAGATTCTCGTCAAGAAATATAAAGATTATTACAAAGAAACTTTCAAAGAAGAATTCCCTTCTGATCCAAAGGCTCAACTTCTTGTCGCTGTAGAAGCCATCTTCAAATCATGGGATAACGAAAGAGCTAATATCTATAGAAAGTTAAATAATATCCCATATAGTTGGGGAACTGCTGTCAATGTTCAAATGATGGCATTTGGTAACATGAATTCTAATTCTGGTACTGGTGTTGGTTTCACTAGACGTCCAACTGATGGTGTCAATGAAATCTTTGCTGAATACTTAATTGAAGCTCAAGGTGAAGATGTTGTTGCAGGTATTAGAACTCCTCTTCACATCGATGCATTAAAAGAACAACAACCAAAGATTTATCAACAACTCGTTGATTCAGCTAAGAAACTTGAAAAACATTATAAAGATATGCAA
>CACYDF010000082.1 GCA_902773085.1 uncultured Erysipelotrichaceae bacterium | reverse complement strand
TTGATAATCTTCCCTTAATTTCGTTAATATTAAAGGAAAATTTTTTGCCCAAAATTCATCAAAAACATTATGAGTTAATTCTGCATCACCT
Source organism: uncultured Erysipelotrichaceae bacterium (assembly GCA_902773085.1). Taxonomy (GTDB): domain Bacteria; phylum Bacillota_I; class Bacilli_A; order RFN20; family CAG-288; genus Enterosoma. Next base: position 4,518 of record CACYDF010000082.1, on the reverse strand, counting down.
GTTTGCAATAATAAAAATAAAGCATCTGGATTTTGTTCAAAACTTTCTCTAATAAATTCATTTGCTAATATTAATTTATTTCTATCCCACTGTTTGGGATTTAAACCTTTAATTTGTTTTCCTAATTTTTGAAGTAATCTACCATCAGTAGTTTTATTCATCTGCTCTTTTAATCTAGCGTTTTGTGCTTTATCCTCAGCAGATAATTTAGTTTCATCTACAAAATTAAATTTAGCTAATTGATACGCCTGTTCAACAGAATAATATTCTTTTCCAGATATTCTTTTAAATCTTCTTTCAGCAAAATTAGATAATCTTGAATATTCACCTTCACCAGATTTAATATTTATTTTATTATCTTTACTTGTTTCTGTTTTAGATATAGACTTAACCGTATTCTCTGGAACTGGTTCAAAAGATATTTCTACATCTTGACCAAACATTTCCTTTAATAAAATTTCTGTATTTATTATAGTAGCTGGTTTTAAACCCTTTGGTTTAGATTGAGAGTCAAAATATAAAACCCCATCTTTAAAAGCTACAGGTGCATTTAAAGTTTGTAATAATTTTTTAGCTCCTTTTAAAGATGCTTTTTTAAAATTATTTGGAAGATTTTTAAATAAGTCTTTCCAAGAGTTATTATCTTTATTTTTTATAGAATTATTTAAAGTATTTTTATTATCAGCTAAACTTCTACTGTTTATTCTTAAATCTAATTTCTCTTTATCAAAAATACTATTATCTACCTTTTCTTCTGAACCAAGATTATCTATTTCACTGGTTTGTTCTATAGGTTTATTTTCAGCTATTTCTGTTAAAGAATTTTCTACAGTATTATCTACATTTTCTACTGTTTCAACTGTTTCTACTTTATTTTTATTATTTTTTATTTTTTTATCATAAATTTCATTTAATCTTTGAATTTCTTTATTTAAACCTTCTTCTCCTTTTTCATTTAAAGTTTTTTCTAAATGTGCAGTTAATTTTGACTCTCTTTCTGCAGTCCAAGATTCTCCACTTTCTTTTACTTTTTCTATTAAGTCTTTTTTAATAGTATCAATTTTATTTTTTATGTTTCTAGTATTAGCATTAGCTCTTCTTTCTTTTACTCTTTGAGTAGTGTCTTTAATAAAATTTTCATTTTTATTGACTAAGGTAGATAACATCTTTTCAAAAGATTGATATTCTGTTTCAACAGTTTGAATATATCTATCCATTTGTCTTAAAATATCTCGTTTAGTTTTTCCTTTAAAAATAACTTCTGAACCATCTCTATTTTGTAAATATCTGCTATTACCATTTTTATCTTTACCTAAAAAGATAGATATATCTTCCCCAGATTTAAATTCTCCATTTTTTACTTTTTCTCTGGTTCTTTGTAAAGCATCTAATTTTTCTTCCTGAGTAGATAATAATCTTTTAGCACTATTAACTGCTTGTTGATTTTTCTTTTTATCATCACTCATCATATCTAAGGCTATTTGAGCTAAACTTGGTAATTTCTTACCTTTTTCTGTATAACCTCTAAATAACTTATCTACAAAAACTTCTAAAGGTTTTTTAAATTTCCCATCTTCTGTAAGCCAAGCCTTTTTTAAAGTTGGATCTTTAATTTGATTTCTAATACTATCTAAAGCGGAAGACACATTATCTATAAATTCATTAGAATAACCTTTATCATCTAAGGCTTGTTTAATTTCTCTAACATCATTACTAAAAGTTCTTAAAGCCTCTTCAGTATTTAAAGAAGATAAATCATCACTAGATTTTTTTATAAAACCTAAAACTAAATTATGAGTTTCTGCTTCTGAATTTGAGTTATTTATACTATCTATAACTTCTGTTTTCTTATACCTGATTTGGTCATTATCAAATTCAAAATTTTCAAAATCAAATTTCTTTGCTCGTGTTTCTATTGTTCCATCTGCATTAACTTTAAAATCAGTAGTAATAAAATTAACATTATTACCTCTATTTATAGTATCTTGAATTTTAGTAAATGTTTCAGAGTTCATAAAATCACCTAAACTCTGTAATTTATTTTCCAAAGCAATCTTTTGATTACCTAATTCATCTATTTTTTGAAGTATTTTTTCTTTTTGCCAATTATAGTTAGACTCATCTATTTGACCAGTTCTCCACATTGACTCTAATGCTTGTAATTTATTTTGTTGTTCAGAAGCCTGTCTATCTATTTCTGGTATAGCATCTACTGTTTCTTGATATTCAGTTAAAATACTTTCACTAACATTATTTAATTTTTGATTTAAAATTTTAATATTAATTTCATTTCTACTAATTTCTTCTTCTTTAGCTTGTTTTTCAGTATCAGATAATTTTGAATACTCTTCCTGCTTATTAATTTGATTTTGAGTCTCATTAATTAAGAAATTCATACCTTCTTCTGTAGATTGAATTTCTTCTTTATTAGCATCTCTTAAACTTTCATTAATATCAGTTATTTCATTATCTAAATCATTTAAGAAATTAAATTCATTATTTTTATTATTTCTCTTAAATAAATTATTAAAATCATTTTTTAAATTATCTAAACCTTCAGTTATAGAGGTGATTGCATTATCTTTAATATTTTTAAATTCATCTGCTAAAATTCTTTTTGTATCTCTAGCTTTTGCTTTTACTCCTCCAATAACTTCACCTGTTAAAGCTCTAGCAGAAGTTGCAGTTGAAAATGCACCTGCAAGAATTGCACCTTTTAAAGCAGAACCGTAAGCATCATAAGGAGCTATGTCCTTAAATAAGTCATAACCTAATTCTCTATTTACAGCATATCTTGGAGCTATGTTTTCTCCCAACTCTTGAACATACTCTTGACCAAATTGAGTAGGGATATCTGCAAGAATTAATCCCACTCTTTGACCACGACTTACTAAACCATTTAAGGCTTTAGGATTAAATACTGCCATAAATGTAGGTATGGCTAACATAGAAGATACGCCAGTAATTGAACCAGAAATCAATCCTGCTTCTTTACCTGCTTGATTTACAGCATAAGCAAATAATTCATCTCTATCTTCTATACCTGTTTCTTCCCTAAGTTTAAGCATTTCACTAGAATTAAATAAGGCATCTTTTTCCTCATCACTCATTTGTTCATATTGTTCATATGACCTTAATACAGCCATTTGATAGGCTTGAGTATAATCCTGAGTTCCAAAGGCTAAACCAGCACCTAAAGTAGCTCCTAATAATCTATTTCTTGATTCATATTTAGTTGTATTTATAGCTATTCTTCTAAAAGCATCTTTCATCTCTTTAGAAGTTAAGGCTTGTCTTATTTCATTTGCATATATTTGTCTAACTTTATTTTTAACAGCTTTATTAGTTAAATGTTTAGCAACTGATGAACCAGCACCACCGCTTATTAGTGCTAAAAATATTTGAGGAATTTGAGAACCAAATCCCTGAACCATAAATTCTGTAGTAATATAATTTACATCTCTGTAAAATTGATTAGCTTCTTTACTTGCTTCTCTCTTAGCTACCTCTTCATCACCAGTTTGACTTAATATCTTAGAATAAGTATCATTAAAAGTATCATTGTAAATATCTCTTAAAAAGAAAGAATAATCTAATTCATTCTGGTAAGAAACTCCTGCATATATTGAACCTCTTCTTGACCTATCTATACTATTTTTTTCTATCTCTCTAAATCTTTCTAACCTTTCTTTACTATCAGAAATAGTTAATGCGTGAAGTTGTTTAAAAGTATCCCCTATACCTGCTATACCTTCACCTACACCTACTAAAAAACCTTTAACATCATCTGTATAACCACCTTTTATACTTTCTGGAACTTCAGCAGTTAAAGCATCAAATTGTCTAGCTTGTCTTACTATTCTTTCTCTAACATAATTAGCAGTAGCATTTCCATAAACTGTTCTCAGATAACTATCACTTTCATTCTCTAAATCTTTAATATATTTTTCATCATTTAATTTTCCAGCTTTATATAACTCTACTCTCTGTTCATCTGTTAAAGATTTAGTAGATTGTTTTAATTCTGGTTCAATATTTTGAGTATTATTTTGTTCTTGCTCTAATTGAGAATTTATTCTAGCACTTTCTTCATAAATTTGAGCCGCTTTCTGTCTTTCTTGCTCTTGCTGTAATCTAATCTGCTCTTGTAAATAATCTTGATATTGTTGAGTAGTTAATCTTTGTTGTCTCGCTAATTCACCTAAATAAGGATCTAATTTCTGTTCTTCTGTTGGTTCAGGTAAAAAATCATTGTAATTTATATCAGGTGCTTTTTGTCTTAAAGCATCGTTTAATGTTAAAAAATTATCATAATTAATTGAAAATGCCATTTTTATTCTCCTTTACCATAAGTATCTTCTTTATTCTTTCTTAAATCTTCTCTTAGTTTAGTTCTTACTTTCACAATAAACTCAACTAATTTCTTTTCCTTATCATCTAATAAAGCATAAGCTATATCATTTAAATTACCATTCATTTTTTGAATAGCCATATATTCATATCTTTGATAATTGTTTT
>CACYDF010000081.1 GCA_902773085.1 uncultured Erysipelotrichaceae bacterium | reverse complement strand
TGGTCCACTAATTATGATGAAATTTGTCTGCGAAGTTACTAAAAAATATAATATTAAAACTATTGTCAGTATGAATCCAATTATGATTGATGGTACTGGTATGTGTGGTGGATGTCGTCTAATGGTCGATGGAAAGATGAGATTTGCTTGTGTTGATGGTCCAGATTTTGATGGACACAAAGTTGACTTTGATAATGCAATGCTTAGAAATACAATGTATAAAGATTTTGAAAAACATCAATATGATGAAGCATGCAATCTTTTAAGAAAAGGAGCTAAATAAATATGAATCCAAATTATAATAAAAAACCATATAAAAATGAGATGCCTCATCAAGATCCTAAGGTTCGTGCAAGAAACTTTAAGGAAGTTGCTCTAGGTTATACTAAAGAACAAGCAATGGATGAAGCAAAAAGATGTATGGATTGTAATAATCCTCAATGTGTACAAGGTTGTCCTGTATCTATTTCAATCCCTGCTTTCTTAATGAAGGCAGCTGAGGGAAAATTTGAAGAAGCATATCAAATTATTTCTAAATCATCTTCTTTACCTGCTGTTTGTGGTAGAGTCTGTCCTCAAGAATCTCAGTGTGAAGGAAGATGTATGAGAGGAAAATTACCAATTATGGAAAATGGTAAACCAGTTCTTGATAAAAACGGAAATAAATGTATGGGTGAAGCCGTTGGTATTGGAAGACTTGAAAGATTTGTTGCTGACTACCATCGTACTCACTTTGATGGAAAAGTTACTAAACCTAAGAAAAACGGACATAAAGTAGCTATTATTGGTTCTGGTCCTGCAGGGCTTAGTTGTGCAGGTGACTTAATTAAACTTGGATATGATGTAACTGTTTATGAAGCACTTCATGTTATTGGCGGTGTTTTAATGTATGGTATTCCTGAATTTAGATTACCAAAAGATATTGTTCAAACTGAAATCGAAAATCTTAAAGCATTAGGAGTTAAATTTGAACCTAATATGGTTATAGGTAGAGTTATTTCAATTGATGAATTAATGTCTAAAGAATATGGATATGAAGCTATCTTTATTGGTTCTGGTGCTGGGCTTCCACGATTTATGGGAATTAAAGGTGAAGAAGCTAATGGTGTATACTCAGCAAATGAATTCTTAACTAGAATCAATTTAATGAAGGCATATCAAGATAGCAGTTCTACTCCAATTTTACATGCAAAGAAAGTTGCTGTTATTGGTGGTGGTAATGTTGCAATGGATGCTTTACGTTGTTCACTTCGTCTTGGTGCAGAAAAAGTTTATTGTGTATATCGAAGAAGTGAAGAAGAACTTCCTGCAAGAAAAGAAGAAGTTGAACATGCTAAAGAAGAAGGGGTTGATTTTAGACTCTTACAAAATGTTAAAGAGATTATTGCTAATTACGAAGGAAGTCCAAAGACTAATCCTAAATATGGATCAGTTGAAAAAATTAAAGTCATCAAGATGGAACTTGGAAAGCCAGATTCTAGTGGTAGAAGAAGTCCAGTTGAAATTCCAGGAAGTGAATTTGAACTTGATGTTGATTGTGTCATTATGGCCTTAGGAACAAGTCCAAATCCACTTATTAAAGATACAACTAAAGGAATTGAAGTTAATAAACATGGATGCTTAGTTGTTAATGAAGAAACTAATCAAACAACTAAAAAAGGTGTCTATGCTGGTGGTGATGCTGTCACAGGTGCTGCAACAGTCATCCTTGCAATGGGAGCTGGTAAAAAGGCTGCTAGTGCAATAAATGATTACTTATCTAAGAAATAATTTCATTTTCTTGTTGCAAGTTTTCTAAAATATATTAAAATTATTTATTGGTTTGAAAAAAAAGGAGAATAAAATGAAACCATTATTAAAAAAGTCTATTGCTGAATGCCTTGGTACTTTTGTTCTTGTCTTTTGTGCATGTGGTGTTGCCGCTTTAACTGGTGGTAATATTGTAGCTACTGCTCTTGCATTTGGACTTGTCATTGTTTCTATGGCTTATTCAGTAGGTCGTGTTTCAGGATGTCATATAAATCCTGCTGTTTCACTTGCTTTATTTGTTAAAGGTAAGATGAACTACAAAGAACTTCTTGCTTATGTTGGAAGTCAAATCCTTGGTGGATTTATTGGCGCAGTTGCCATCTTTGGTATTGCTAAGATGGGTGATGTTGAACTTCTTGGTAATGCATGTAATGCCGCACTAGGTAATAGCAAATATGTAGAAGATATTACTGCTGGTGGCTATATTGGTGCACTTCTTGTTGAAGTTATCTTAACTTGCATCTTTGTTTATGTCATCTTAAATGTAACTGATGAAAAATCTACTGCTGGTAAAAAAGGTGGTTTAATCATTGGTTTAACTTTAACTTTAGTCCACTTAGTTGGTATCCCTCTTACTGGAACTAGTGTTAACCCTGCAAGAAGCCTTGCAACTGCTTTAGGTGCTTTAATCTTTGAAGGAGAAACATTACCAATTGCAGTTATTTGGGTCTTTATTGTTGGACCACTTCTTGGTGGTGTTGCTGCTGCTTACTTATATGATTTACTCCATAAAGAACAAGGTGTTGAAGCTGTTGAATCTGCACCTGCAAAAAAAGTAGAAGTAAAAAAAGAAGAAGTTAAAGTAGAAGTTAAAGAAGAAGTTAAAGCTCCTCAAGTTAAAAAGACTCCTACTAAAAAAGTAAAGAAATAAAAAAATGCTCCAAGATTCTTGGAGCATTTTTTATTCATAATATAAATAAACTAGTCTCTTGAATATTTAAAAGTTGAATTAAAGTTATTTTTAGAATTCTTATCTTTGTTTTTAGCAGTGCATTTAGTAATTAATCCATATGAATTATATACAAAAGTGTATTTAGTTCCATCACTATCATTTTCTTCTAACTTTAATCCATTCATAGTTTTGTAATATTTAATATCACTAGAACTATCAAGACCAAGTGTTTTTAATGAAGATACAATATTATTTACTTTAGTATTTATTAATAGGCCTGAAAAAAGTTTTAATTTATCACTTTTGTTTTCTTGACCAGATTCAAGGACAAATAATCTAGTGTTTTGATTATAGTCATAATCAATATCTACATAAACTAGTCCTCCATCAAATGTTCCTCTAATTTCAAATTCAGCTTCAATAAATAGATGACTCTTTTTAGAATAGTTATTTGCTAAATCTAAAAATTGATCATATGTTCTTTGTGACGAACATGAGGAAAGAATTCCAGTTGATAATAAACTGATTAATAATACATTACAACGTCTCATTTACTTCTCCTTTTAATAAGTATACATCTTTTTCATATTGAATGAATAAATATACTACTTTATACTTGAAACAAATATATTATACACCTTTTAATATTTTATTTGTCATTAAAAGGCAATTTGTATATTAACTATTTTGTTATAATTAATTGTATGAATAGGGAAAAAACAATAATTCAAACAAGTTTTATCGGAATTGGAGGAAATATTCTTTTAGTTATTGGTAAAGCAATTGTTGGTTTTCTTGCTGGATCAATAAGTATTATCAGTGATGCTATAAATAATTTAACAGATGCTATTAGTTCACTTGTAACAATTATTGGAACTAAATTATCTAATAAAAACCCAAATAGAAAACATCCATTTGGTTACGGAAGAATTGAATATGTTACTTCTTCAATTATTGGACTTATTATTTTTATTGCTGGTTTTCTTGCAATATATGAATCAATTAATTTCTTAATTAATTCAGAAGAACCTACATACGATAATTTATCTTTTATTATTGTTAGTAGTGCAATTTTAATAAAGGTAATTTTAGGATTATTCTTTAAATATAGAGGAAAGAAAGTAAAGTCTGATGCACTTAGTGCAAGTGGACTTGATGCACTTCTTGATGCTATTTTATCAACAGGCACTTTAATTGCTGCTCTTGTTTCTAGATTTGGTAATGTATTTTTAGAAGGCTATATTGGTATACTAATTGGCTTATTTATTATTAAATCTTCTATTTCTGTATTAAAAGAAGGTGTATCTAAAATAATAGGAGAAAGAAGTGATACTAAACTTATTTCAGATATTATTAACTGTGTAAGCCATGTTAAAGGTGTACATGGTGTATATGATGTTATATTGAATAATTATGGTAATGATAAATATATTGGTTCTTTACATGTTGAAATAGATGATGAAATGAAGGCTAAAGATATCCAACTTCTTGAAAGAGAAATTGCATATTTATGTTATGAAAAGTTTAATGCTATTATTACAGTTGGAATATATGCAAGAAGTAATGATATAAAAGATAAATCAATTAGAGATGATGTTTTTAGTATCATCAAAAAGTATCCTGAGATTATTCAAACTCATGGATTCTATGTAGATGATAGAAGAAAAATAATATCTTTAGATATTATTATTTCTTTTGAAAAGAAAGAAGCTGAAGAGACATTTAAATCAGTCAAAACAGAAATAGAGAAGAAATATCCAAGTTATGATATTCATCTAATTCTTGATAATGATTTTTCTGTTCCTGAAGTTAGTAATAATTGAAGCGATATTATTGTTTATTAGTTTTATTTTTGCTATAATCTTTTTCGTGTGGCTCCATAGCCAAGTTGGTAAGGCAGAAGACTGCAAATCTTTAACCCACGGTTCGAGTCCGTGTGGAGCCTATTATATGCGCCCGTAGCTCAGTTGGATCAGAGTATCTGACTACGAATCAGAGGGTCAAGAGTTCAAGTCTCTTCGGGCGTAATTATCTTGCCCTTATATGCGCCTGTAGCTCAGTTGGATCAGAGCATCTGACTTCGAATCAGAGGGTCAAGAGTTCAAGTCTCTTCAGGCG
>CACYDF010000080.1 GCA_902773085.1 uncultured Erysipelotrichaceae bacterium | reverse complement strand
ATCACTTTCTCGGCTTTTTTGTTTGTAATTGTTTCAATATCACCAAAAGGAACTTCATCAAATGGAATGACTCTTGGTGTCGCATTAAACTTCTCTTTAAAGTAATCTTCTTCTTCTTTTGTATCTGAATACATAAACTTAGCAAAGCCAAGTTTACTTGAAAGTGTCTTTTCAATTTCTTCTTTAGTAGTACACTTGATAATTCTTTTTTCTAATGATTCTAGAGCTCGTGCATACATATTTTGTTGGATATTATCTAATGCACTATTAATATTAGTAACAAGTTTATCATCAAGTTTGATTTGACTTTTTTCTCCGTTATATCGATAAGTTAAAGTTATATGATTATTTTCAATATCTTTAGGACCTATTTCAATTCTAATTGGAATTCCTTTTAATTCATATTTAGAAAACTTAAATCCAGGAGTAACTTTCATGTTGTTATCTAGAATTGTTCTTATTCCACCTTTAGTTAGTTTTTCATAAACTTTATTAGAGACTTGATTAACTTCTTTATTCTCGTTTCCTTTAATTGGAATAATAACTACTTGAGTAGGTGCAACTTTTGGAGGTAAAACAAGTCCGTTATTATCTCCATGAATCATAATTAGAGCACCTAAAAGTCTAGTTGAGACTCCCCAAGAAGTGTAATGAGGAAATTCAAGAGTGTTATCTTTATTTTGATATTTAATATCGAAATGTTTACAAAAAGAAGTTCCAAGGTAATGAGAAGTTCCACATTGAAGCGCCTGATTATCTGGCATCAAGGCTTCAATTGTATATGTTTCTTTTGCGCCTGCAAATTTTTCAGATTCAACTTTCTTACCAGCCACAAAAGGAATTGCAAGAAGTTCTTGACCCATTTTTCTATATATCTTTAATATTTCTAGAGCAAAAAGTCTTGCTTCATCTTCTTTTTCATGAAGGGTATGACCTTCTTGCCATAAAAATTCAGAACCTCTTAAAAAAGGTCGAGTAGTCTTTTCCCATCTAATAACTGAGCACCACTGATTATTAATTATTGGTAAATCATTGTATGAATGAAGAATGTTCTTATAATAATCACAAAAAAGAGTTTCACTTGTTGGCCTAATTACCATTTCTTCAGCAAGTAGTTTATCTCCACCTTTTGTAACTACTGCACATTCAGGGGCAAAACCTTGAATATGTTCTTTTTCTTTATTTAAAAGTGACATAGGTATTAAAGAAGGTAGATAAACATTTCTAACTCCAACATTTTTAAAATGAGCATTTAGATATGATTGGATCTCTTCCCAAATAGCATATCCGTCTGGTCTATAAATAATAAAACCTTTTGTTTTAGCATAGTCCATCAACTCTGCTTTTAAACAAACATCGGTATACCAAGAAGTAATATCTTCTTCTTTACTTGCAATAAATTTAACCTTCTTATCCATAATTACTCCTTGTTTTCTTTTTTCTTTCTACCTCTGGCCGTTTTTTTATTTTCTTCACTATCAGAAAAAACATCTTTTTGCTGTGATAAATCATTATACATATCTAAAGATATGTTACTAGTTTGTGGCATAAATTTTTTCGTTTGATCAGTGACAAGTTTAATTTTATCATAATCAAGTCCTTCGAGGGTAGAACTTCTTTGTTTGAGTTCATCACAGTGGAAGATGGTTCCACAGTAGTGAGCATATAGTTCAATATCGGCAATTGTTTTTAAGTTTAAGAAACAGATTTTACCATTATATATTCCAATATTTGATTTAATAACACGTAGGTTAGCCTGTAAGTCATTTTCTTTTAAAGCCTCGCTAGATTCATTGTCATAAATGAAGTAATCAGTTTCTGTTAGTAAACCTCTTGGAAGAATAGTTGTTGCTTCATTAAAGTAGATTGCAAAACGAATATTATTAGAGTGGATAAATCTTATAAATTCCAAAGCAGAATCTAGATCATTAATTATTTCAAGGAATTCTTTTTCTCTGATACCGATTGTCCAATATACTTTTAATGAAGAATAATCTTCATTTAATGTATTAATAAATGGTTTAACTTCACTTAGAGGTAGTCTAATTAAAATCGATGGTTGAGTATTAGGAAGGAGTCTGCTTTCAAACTTTTCAATAATACTATGATATAGACTTATATTGGCTCCTGGAATTCTAGAAGTAAAAAGAAGGACTTCCCTTAAAGATTGCATACTAGTACCATAAGGAATAAACTTTAAAGAATAGAAAGCTTGTTTTTCTTTTTGAATATCTAAAGAAGGTTCAAAATAAAGTCTGAATGTTGAGTTTTTAATAAGCATCTTAACATCGTGTAAATTCGTTTGTTCAACAATGTTTTTATTTAAGATGTTTTGATCATACATAATGACTTTTTCAGTTTTGAAATCATTGATGATTAAATTAATAATTGATGCGTTTTGGCTAAGTGCCTTTCTAACATTTGAATCACAATATTGAGAAAGAGTAATACTTAATGCAACTTTAACATATGGAACTTTAACATTGAAAGAAATAAATTGTTTTAAAGTTGATAAATAAGTATTACCGACATTTTGAGCAATCGATCTAGATGAAATAGATCTATCAATGATTAATTGCTCATGTTCATTCATAAAATACATTCTGGTGTCTTTATTTAAGAATTGGGCAAGGATTTTACGAAGTTGTTCATTTATTTCTTTTAAGTCAATAAAGTTTTCTTCATCTCTAAATTCTTGATTTGAAAAGAAGATTTTAAAGTTATAAAAAGCAACAATACGGTCTTCACTTTTCTTATCGACAAATTCTTGACACTTATCTAAATCTTCTAATAAGAATCTCTTCTTATGACCAATGTTACCTTTTAAATTAATATTAATCTTTGATAAATGAGGAACAATATAACTTTCAAAATGGATAATCTTATTTTCAGGATTGTAACTTGTATATTCAAGCATACTAGGTAAAGATGAAAGATTAGATCTAATTTTAACATTGACTTGAATTGATTCTGAAAAGGGTTGCCCATTTTCAATTGAACTAAGCCATGCTTTAATTTTTTCTTGATCACTTGCTAAAAACTGAGCGAAAAATTGATTAAGTGAATATGAACGCATATTTGATAAATTATTCTTATCAAAGAAGCGAAATACTTTACTTTCAACATTATATGAATAGACTCTAACATTTAGAGAAGATAAAGCAATTGGTTTAGGTCTAACAAATAAACCATATAAGACTAATAATGCACAAAGAAAAAGAATAGTTCCAATTGCAATTAGAATAATATCAGTTGGTCTAATAAGATAAGTTAATTTAAAAAGACACACTAAAAAAAAGTTCATACATTTAATTATAATATTTCATTTATTTTATAGCAATTAATAAAGAAGTAATATATTATATATATGTGATTAATTGGAGGAAATAGTTATGGATATATTTGAAAATATTAAAAAGTTAATAGTTAAACAAATTAGAAGAAGAGATATTAAACCTGAAGATATTACTATGGATACTCTTCTTGATTCTTTAGGCTTTGATTCACTTGATGTAGCAGAACTCGTTATTGAAATTGAAACTACTTTTGAAATTAAAAAGCAACTTGAACAAGAAGAACTTGCTAAAGTTAAGAGTGTAAAAGATATTGTTACAATTGTTGAAGAAAGATTAAAAAACCAATAATTGTATTTAATAACTTGAAAAATAAGTAAATTTTTTATATATTAATTAGCGTTGCCTACTTAGCTCAGTTGGTAGAGCGCTCGGCTGTTAACCGAATGGTCGTAGGTTCAAGTCCTACAGTAGGCGTATTTT
>CACYDF010000079.1 GCA_902773085.1 uncultured Erysipelotrichaceae bacterium | reverse complement strand
GATTATATATTGTTATTGATTAAAGAAAACCCATCTATTACACAAGAAGAGATAGCTAAAAAAGCTGAAAAATCTATGAGATCAACTAAATATTTAATGAAAAAACTTTTACTAGAAGGTAAGATAGAAAGAAAGGGCTCAAGAAAAACAGGGGTATGGCTTGTAAAAGAAGAAATTGAAAAGAAATAAAAAAGAGAAAAACTATTTTTATTTAATACTATTTACTTTACTAATTAGTAGAGTAAAATGTTAAAGTAAGAGATTAAATAATATGAGAATTTGTTTTGTATGTCATGGAAATATATGTAGATCTGTAATGGCAGAATATATTTTTAATTACTACAATCGTAATAAAAATAATACTTGTTTTTCTCGTGCAACTTCTAGAGAAGAAATTGGAAATGATATTTATTACAAAGCAAAAGAAACTTTAATTAAAAATAATATTCCTTTTTCATCTCATAGAGCAACTCAAATAACTCTTGATGATTATAATTCATCAGACTTAGTTATTATTATGGACCATAATAATTACTATAATATTCAAAGAATAATACCTAATGTAAGTAAAGTCCACTACTTAAAAGAATATAGTTTAGGTAGAAAAGAAGATATTGAAGATCCTTGGTATAGTAATAATTTTGATTTAGTATTTGATGAAATTACAAAAGGTGTTCTTTCTTTAATTAACGAATTAAAATAAATACTTTATTAAATTACTCACTTGTTTTATATTTCATCTACTATTACATTAAGAATATAAGAAGTCATAATTATATCTAGATTTATAAGTCTCTTATTTGTTATCAACAAATAACTAATAAATAAATCAAATGATATAATTTAGTTATGAAAAGAATTATTTCATTACTACTAACTCTATTATCACTAAGTAGTTGTAGTAGTCATAAGAAAACAGAAGCATTTGATTTTAAACTTAGATGGTCAATTCATGCAAACTTCATGTATGACGCTAAAGAAGAGAAAGCATATAAAGAATATTTATCAAGTGAAAAAGAAAATTATTCAGGAATTATTTCTTTTTCAGAAGATATAAAAAAAGATATCATTAATAGACTTAATGATATCAATATTTATTCATACCCTGATAATCTTGATCCATATAAATCATTAACAAGAGATAAAATAATACAAACTCCAGGAAATAAAATAATATTAGATTTAAATGACAAAGTTATAGAAACTAGTGATGATTTACCAGATATTAGTAATATAGACTTTAGAAAGAAATGCACTCAAAAAGCATTAAGATTTTTTGATTGTATTGAATATATTACTAACTATATTACAAATACTGATAAATGGAAAGAAATACCAGAAGATGGGATATACTTTCTTTAATTAACAGTTCCTAGTAACTGGATTCCTTTTTCTTTAGCTTCATTATATACTTCTTTAGCTTTATCTTCTTGACCTAGTTCATTATATAGAAGTTGAAGATAGTAATATCCATCTCTGCTATTTAATTTGCATGCTTCTTTGTAATATGAAATTGCAGAATCAATATTCTTTTCATATATCTCTCCTTCTTTTTTTAGTCTTGCAATTTCAAGAAGTGCTTCTTCAACATAATATGATGCTGCTGCATTTAATGATATTCTTGCTTTCTTTATATTCTTTTCTTTTCTATATAGTAGATATTGATAATAATAAGCAACATAATTGTGTTCTTTTAAAGCAAGTTCTACTTGTTCAAATGCTTCTTCTTTACTTACAATAAAAGGAAACATTGTTGGATTTAAATATGTCTTAACTAATATTAAATGATTAACTCCTTCAAAAGAAGAAGAAGATGAAAGAATATTTTGAATATCTTTAATTTTAGAATCGCTAGCAAAAGGATCTCTAGCAGAGATAAGGAGATTTCTTAATAACTGCTTAGAAGATAGTTTATTTTCCATATTTTAAAGTATATATACTATTTAATTTTTTTATAAAACTCAGCAGCTTCTGATATAGAAGTATTATCAAATATTGCTTTAATTGCACGAGAGAGAGTTTCACATAAAGAACAGATAGTTATATTTAATGATTTATTTTCAACAAATCTTTTATCTAGTGGAATAGAATCTGTAACCCAGAGTTTATCAAAAGGAGATTTAGATAATCTCTCATATGCAGGATCAGAAAAAACAGGATGAGTAACTGCCATCATAACTTTTTTTGCTCCTGCTTTTTTTAAAGCATCTTTTGCAGCTATAGCAGTTCCAGCAGTATCAAGCATATCATCAACAATTAAACAATCTTTTCCTTTGACATCACCAATAATATTCATTACTTCTGCTTGCCTATCTTCTCTTCTTCTTTTATCTATAATAGCAATTGGACAATTTAAACTAACACCAAATCTTCTAGCTCGTACAACTCCGCCATGGTCAGGAGAAATAATAACAAGATTAGATGGGTTAACCATCTTATCATGTTTTACTGTATAAGCAAGAAGAGCAACAGCTGATAAATCATCTTCTAAACAAGAAAAGAATCCTTGAGTTTGAACTGCATGTAAATCAAAAGTTAAGATTCTTGTTGCACCAGCAACAACAAATAAATCAGCAACAAGTTTACTAGTTATTGGTTCTCTTGGTTTGCTTTTTCTATCTTGTCTTGCATATCCAAAATAAGGAATGATAACATTTATTTCACTTACTGATGCTCTTTTAAGTGCATCAATAAATATTAATACTTCCATAATATGGGTATTTACTGGAGGGCAAGTAGATTGAATAATAAATATTCTTTTTCCTCTAACGGTTTCAGTAGGACATGCCATTATTTCTCCAGAAGGGAAAGTTTCTAAATGGACATTACCTAGTGTTAAACCTAATCTTTTTGCTACACATTTTGCAAGATCTTTATTTGCACTTAAAGCATAAAGAACAGCATCTTCCTTAAATGAACCCATACTTTTCTCCTAACTAAAATATTTTATCATTTTTAATATAAGAAGAATAGAAAAACCCTACTATTGGTATTGAATGGGGGGTTTAAAAGTAAATAGAACATTAAGTAAAACAAGAAGTTATTTGTACTGCTAGATTAAGATGAAAAAAGTAGGTAAAAATATAGAAAAAATATCAAAAATGCAAGTTTTTCAAAAACCAACAAGAATCCAGGTTTTTTACATAGAAAAAAATAGTAAATTTTGAAGAACAAGTATCAATATGAATATTTATATTTGGATTTTGTATAAAACATAGACTTGTCTACTTCAAGTCTTGGAATCAAAAAAATCCCAGAACAGAAGAATTCTGTTACGAAGTGAGTTAGAATTTTATTTATAATAATTGAAAACGTATTTAACAATCCTCATACTATACTTAAAATGAATAGAAATATAGTGAAATATTATATAATAATAAAGAGGTTTTTAAGAGTAATAGAAAAAACATTATTCCACCGTTGAACATGGAGTTAATACAATAAAAAAAGGGAAAATATGGAGAAGACAGTAATAGAATTATTCGCTGGTGTTGGTGGATTCAGGGTAGGATTAAATAATATTTCCAAGATTGATAAAAAAGGCGCAGCTATAGAGAAAAAGAAGTTTAATTTTGTTTGGGCTAATCAATGGGAGCCTTCAACAAAAATTCAACATGCTTTTGATTGTTATAATTTAAGATTTCCTAATAGTCATAATAGTAATATAGATATTCAACTTGTTGATAAAAACAAAATTCCCAATCACAGCCTTTTGTGTGGTGGTTTTCCTTGCCAAGATTATTCAGTTGCACGCTCTTTATCTAATGGGAAAGGTATTGAAGGGAAAAAAGGAGTTTTATGGTGGCAAATTAGAGATATTTTAATAGCAAAGAAAACACCGTTTGTTTTATTGGAAAATGTGGATAGATTGATTATATCTCCAGCAAAACAGCGAGGAAGAGATTTTGGAATAATGCTTAGATGTTTTTCAGAATTAGAATATGCGGTTGAATGGAGAATAATTAATGCGGCAGATTATGGCTTTCCCCAAAGGAGAAGGCGAATTTACATTTTTGCAGTAAAAAAAGGAACGAGTTTTTATGAAAGTATTACAAAATCAAACATTACAAATGTCTTTGTAAAAAAAGGTTTATTTGCTAGAGCATTCCCTGTTGTTAATGAGAATATAAAAATTAAAGAAACAAATTTAAAACAATATTCTAACTTAGCAGATTTTTCTGATAAATATGGCTTTCCTTTTGAAAATTCTGGATATATGCTAAAAGGTACTGCCTATACATCCAAGACAAAACCTGTAGTCAGAAAGGCTGTTTCTTTGTCCAAAATTGTAGAAAGCAATGTAGACAAACATTTTTTTCTTACTGAGTCAGAAAAGAATGAGCTAGCTTATCTTAGAGGTAGTAAAAGAATTCCTAGAACGGATATAAAAGGGCACAAGTACATTTATTCTGAAGGAGCAATGTCCCCATATGATGACTTATCTTTACCCGGCAGAACAATGCTAACAAGTGAAGGTTCTATAAATAGAAGCACCCACATTATTAAAGATCCCACCACAAATAAAATGAGATTTTTGACCCCTATTGAATGTGAAAGATTGAACCAATTTCCTGATAATTGGACTAACAATGGAATGCCTGAAAAGAGAAGATATTTTATGATGGGAAATGCTTTAGTTTGCGGAGTAATAAAAAAATTGGGAGAGGAAATAGAACAAATAATCGAAGGGGAACAATAATATGGACAAATATTTAGAAGGACTATTAAATTACATAAAAAAATACGAAAACAAAAAAGTTGATACTCTATTTTCTGAATTTCATATTTCTTCAAAAGCAAAATCAAAAAACTTTATGTTATCTCAAGCGTTAATTAGCAATTATGAAGGAAGAGAAATATGGAAAGCAAAATTTGAAAAATATAAGATTAATTTGAAAACTATTCAATTAAAAGAAAATGGGAAGCCCAAGGAAGCAATGTCTTTTGCTCCAATAAATTATCAAAAAATTGTTACAGAAACCTGGGGAAACAGTGAATTCAAAAATTATTTATCTAACAGTTTTTTATTTTTTCTTTTCAAAATTAAGGATAAGCAAAATATTTTTGTTCAAGCTTTTATTTGGAATATACCAAAAGAAGATTTAAATGGGGAAATAAAACTTGTATGGGAAGATACAAAAAAGAAGATATCAGAAGGAACAATTATTAAAACAATCGAAAACAAAAAAGTAATAATGTGGTTTTTAACTGAAAAGGTTACTAATATTTGCCATGTTAGACCGCACGGTTCAAACGGCTCAGATGTTGCAAAGTTACCTGTTAAAGATAAAAAAACTGGATATGAGTATGCATCAAAACAATCTTTTTGGTTTAACCACTCATATTTAGAGAAAATAGTAGAGAATCATTTGGAGGAGCATTTATGATAATTACTAAAGAACATCTAGAAAAATTTGATAAAGGAGTGCCAAAAAGACTTTTAATTGATGGCCATATAAAAGAGTATCAGACATATTTGGTGCCTCTTGATTATTTATATTACAATAATTTGAACGGAAGAATAGCAACGTATATTGAAGAATATAATGCCAATCCTAATAATGACAATTTAAGCACAATATTGAAGAATAATATGCAAAGTTATAATGATTTAATAGCTGAATTCATAATATTATCAGCAAATGATAGCGGAAAATCTTTTAAAAAAACAAAGCAGGATATAGAGAAAATAGGACAAAGAGAACCGGGTGTTGTACTATCTGACGGAAGAATCATTGATGGTAATAGAAGGTTTACAGCAATTCGAGAATTATATAAAGAGCAAGGAAATCCTAAATTTGCATTTTTTGAAGCTGCTTGTATAGATGCACCGGATGATAACGATAGTGATGGCTGGAAAAGAATTAAAGAATTAGAATTGTGGCTTCAATTTAATGGTGATGAAAAAAAAGATT
Organism: uncultured Erysipelotrichaceae bacterium; assembly: GCA_902773085.1. Taxonomy (GTDB): domain Bacteria; phylum Bacillota_I; class Bacilli_A; order RFN20; family CAG-288; genus Enterosoma. The sequence goes on along the minus strand of CACYDF010000079.1, from coordinate 1,434 downwards.
ATGATAAAATTGACTTATTGGTCAGTTTTTATCGTGACACGGTTGATCCCAATACTAAAATATTAGATAAAAAGCAATATTGTTATGTTAGTGGTATTACAACAACTAAATACGACGAAAACATGAATATTATCAGAATAATGCTTGATTATTTAGAGTGGCGAAACAAGTCAAATGCTTTTTACATTTTGAAAAACGAGAAATTAGATGGACCTATTGAAGACATTGCAAAAGCTACAAAAAAAATGAACAAGGAAGAATGGTTATCAATGAAAGATTATATCTACTTTTATATGACACATGTTCAAATTGGTGATAGAACAAGAGATATTCGTGATTTAGTAAAATCGGCTAAAACAAATGGTATATTATATAAAACTTTTAAAGGAATTATAGATAACCCAAATACATTGAATAGATTAGCTACAGCAGTAGAAAAAAAGGATGAAGAAATAAATACTCCTGAGGATTCTATAAAGGTCAAAGAAGAGCAAGAAAAAGTTCAAAGAATATTAATTGATGCTTATGAAACATCAAGATATCAAAATAAAATTGAATCTTCAAATAACGAACCAATAAAATTATTAGAAGAAACAATTTCACGAATAGAAAAAGTAGATTTGGCAATTATAAAAAATATGGATACCAATCAAAAACACAATGTTGAATCTAAACTTTCGGATTTAGAAAGAAAATTAACAGGAATAAAGAAAGCCTTACAAAATGAGTGAATCTTTGAAAGATTTAAAACTAAAGAGAAGATATGATCCGAGTAAAGACGGCACGGATTTAATAAAAGAATTTTATATTCCTTGTCTTTCAAAGTCAATAAAGTACGATAGATGTTCAGCATATTTTTCATCTGCTGCTTTACGACAAGTTGCGAAAGGACTAGAGAGTTTTTATTTAAATAATGGTCATGCACGATTTATTTTTTCTTGTGAAATAATGGAAGAAGAAATGAAAAACATAATAAATGCCTATAAGGAAAAAATGAATTATTTGGCTAATTCACTTGACAATACACTAGATAATAGTTATGAAATTGCAAACTTGGCATATTTAATAAAACATGATATGGCAGAAGTAAAAATTGCTTTTATGATTAGGGAAAAGGCAGCATTAATGCATATTAAATCAGGATTATTTGAAGATGAGTCTGGTAATAAAGTCTATTTTGATGGATCTGGAAATGAGACAGAAGCGGGTATTTTAAATAATGCAGAGATTTTTCGAGTATTTAATAATTTTAATGGTGATGACTGTGATGTTAATGATGGCGAACAAACATTCAATCAACTTTGGAATAACACCTACTCTCCGGAAACTATTAGAACAGAATATCCGGTTGGAAAACTATTTGAAAAATTAAAATCATATTCCAAAGGAAAAATATTTAAAAATCAAGAAGATTATTTTTATAGTGAAGATTGT
>CACYDF010000078.1 GCA_902773085.1 uncultured Erysipelotrichaceae bacterium | reverse complement strand
GCAACACTTTTTAGATCTTAAGAGAAAGAATACCATAAATAAATACATTTTTAAGCTTAACTGTTGCATTTACTTTTAAAATTAACATTCTAGTTATTTAAAAGGAGAGACTAATTAATCTTGATATATTTTTCTTCTTCTTTCTTTTCTTTTAATTTAGGAATAGTGACTGTAAGAATTCCACTTTCTAAATTAGCAGCGATATCTTCTTTTCTGATATCATAGCCAACAAAGTATTCTCTTGAATAATATCCTCTTTTTCTTTCGATGTGATAGATCTTCTTTTCTTGAGAATCTTTTTCTTCTTTATTTAAAGAATATGAAATCTTTAAATACCCTTCTTCAAGAGAGATTTTAATCTCATCTTTTTTAACTCCTGGTACTTCAACTAACAAAGTATAATTATCTTTTGTTTCTTCAATATCTGTTCTCATTAATGAATGTTGGCTAGCTTTATCATCAATAAATGAGAATAAAGGAGTGAAGAAGTCTTGATAATCATTCGCCCTTTGTAGGAAGTGATTAAATCTTCCTTTTAATAGTTCATTGTTTCTTGTTTCATTCATAGTATTTATCCTCCATATTTAGCACTCATACTATTTAAGTGCTAATTATATTATATTCATTATTTAGCACTTGTCAATAGAAACTGCTAATTTTTATAATTCAAGGAAAAAACTATTTATATTTCTTACTTTTAAATTTAAAATATATCTATGAGTAATTTTGTTCTTACATGCGGATCAATTTGTGATTTATCTAACGAACTATTATCAAGTCTTGATGTTAAATACATACCTTATCATTTTTATCTTGATGATAAAGAATATATTGACGACTTAGGTAAATCTTTTTCTAATGAAGAATTCTATAATTTATTAAAGAATGGAGCTAATCCTAAAACTAGTCAAGTGACTGTTAATGAATATATCCTCTTTTTTGAAAAGTTCCTTTCAAAGGGGAAAGATATTCTTCATATTGCTTTTTCTAGTGGTCTATCTGGATCATATAATAGTGCAATGCTTGCTAAAAACATGCTTGAAAAGAAATATCCAGATAGAAAAATATATATAGTTGATTCTCTTTCAGCTAGTTCAGGATGCGGATTATTAGTAACTCTTGTTGCAAATAAAAGAAAAGAAGGTGCTAATATTTTAGAAACATTTGAATATGCTGAAAAAATTAAATATCATATTCAACACTGGTTCTTTTCAACTGATCTAAAGTTTTATATTAAAGGCGGAAGAGTATCTAAAGCTAGTGGCTTTATTGGTTCTTTACTTAGGATTTGCCCAATACTAGAAGTTAATAAAGAAGGAAAACTTATTCCTAGAGACAAAATCATTTCAGCAACTATTTCTATTATTCAAACTGCAAAAAAAATAGATACTTATTCTGATCCAAATATTAAAAATAATTTAATATACATTTCTCATTCTAATTGTTTGAAATTTGCTCAATCATTAAAGAATCAACTTGTTGCTAAATATAACAAAGAAGAAAAAGATATTTCTATTTTTAATATTGGACCAACTATTGGTTCTCATACTGGCCCTGGAACTGTTGCATTATTCTTTGTTGGTAAAGAACGAGAAATATAAATTGGAGATAAATATGAGTAAAGAAATAAAATATTATCCGCAAGGAACATGTTCAAAAGAAATGTATTTTGTTCTTGATAATAATAATATTATCCACGAATTTAGAGTAGAAGGTGGTTGCAATGGTAACTTAAAAGGCATCCGTTCTTTAATTATAGGAATGAAGGCTGAGGAAGTTATTGATAAACTTGAAGGAACTATGTGTAGAGATAGGGGAACTTCTTGCCCTGATCAAATTGCAAAAGCATTAAAGAAAGTCATTAATAAATAAAATGAATAAAATTAAAAATCTATTTTCTAGTGAATCAGTATCTATCGGGCATCCAGATAAAATATGTGATCAAATATCTGATGCAATTTTAGATAAAGCATTATCTTTAAATCCAAATGCAAGAGTTGCATGCGAAACTCTAGCTACAAGAGATAAGATAATTATCTCAGGAGAAATATCTCCAGATTTAAAAATCGACTATGATAAGATCGCAAGAGATGTTGTAAAAAAAATAGGTTATGATTCTCCTAGTAAGGGGCTTGATTATAAGACGATGGAAGTAGAATACTACATTGAAAAACAATCAAGTGATATTGCAATGGGAGTTAATAGTTCACTTGATTTAAATCAAATAGGAGCTGGAGATCAAGGAATAATGTTTGGTTATGCTACAAGTGAAACTAAAAACTTAATGCCACTACCTATTGTTATTGCACATAAACTTGTTAGATATGCATCTAACTTAAGATTAGAAGGAAAACTTCCTTTTGCTCTTCCTGATATGAAATCTCAAGTTACTATTGATTATTCTAATAAAACACCTAGTATTAATACTATTGTAATGTCTATCCAACATGTTGACACTATTTCACTTGATGATCTTAGAACTAGAATTAAAAAAGAAGTTATTCTGCCAGTAGTTAAATCTTTTAAAATGAATACTGACTTTGATTTATATATTAATCCTACTGGTGCTTTTATTATCGGTGGGCCCAAAGGAGATACTGGCTTAACTGGTAGAAAGATAATAGTTGATACATATGGTGGAGCAGCTCCTCATGGTGGTGGTGCCTTTTCTGGAAAAGATCCTACTAAAGTTGATAGATCGGCAACTTATGTTGCTAGATATGCAGCTAGAAATATTGTAGCTACTCATCTTGCAGATAAAGCTCTAATTCAACTTTGTTACGCAATAGGTGTTAGTGAACCTATTTCAATAAATTTAGAAACTTTCGGAACTGAAAAAGTTGATAAGAATAAAATCCTTGATGCTTTAATTAATGGAAAAATATTTGATTTTACTCCTAAAGGAATAATAGATAAGTTTTCTTTAAATAAACCTTCTTTTAAATATGAAGACTTAGCTTGTTATGGCCATTTTGGTAGACCTGATATATCTCTTCCTTGGGAAAAAGAAGATAAAGTTAAAGCATTACAAAAATACTGCTTATAAGTTTTATTTCTTTTTCTTTTTTGTACTTGGAGGAATATCTTTTTCTTTTTCCTCCCAAGG
>CACYDF010000077.1 GCA_902773085.1 uncultured Erysipelotrichaceae bacterium | reverse complement strand
TGAAAAAAAATATACTTTAATTGATACGGCTGGTATTTCACGTCCTGGTAAGACTAATCTTGATCTAGATAAATATGCTTTAATTAGAGCTCAGCAGGCAATAAAAAAAGCAGATGTTGTTCTTCTTCTTATTGATGGGAGTGAAGGAATAGTTAAACAAGATATACGTATTACTTCTCTTCCAATAGATAATTTAAAACCTTCAATTATAATTGTTAATAAATGGGATTTAGTTACTAAAAGCGAAGATAGTCAAAATAACTTTACTAAATTAATTAGAACTGAGATGAAAGGACTTAGTTATGCACCAATTCTTTTTATTTCTGCTTTAACTGGTTCAAATATTAATAAAATATTTAATACTTTAGAAGAAATACGCGAAAATTTGCATAAAGATGTCCCATCTAATTTACTTAACTCAGTTATTACTCGGGCACAGATGGATAATGAAGCACCTAATTTTAATGGTGGAAGATTAAAAATAGGATATGCAAATAAAGTTGAAGGAAAGATTCCAACTTTTGTTCTATTTTGTAATAATCCAAAATATTTTCATTTTTCATATAAAAGATATTTAGAAAATGTCATTAGGGAAAACTTTGGCTTTGATAATTGCCCAATTAATCTTGTAATAAGAAATAAAAGAGGAACTCAGATTAAATAGTTTTAATTACTTTATTTATATCTAGAGATAACTAATTAAATAAACAGGTAATATCGTTTTATTTTGTTCGTATTTTATGTTCTTAATTCCAACTACATATTTATTAAATTTTAATTGAGGATACTTATCATTTAATTTATCTAGAGATGAAGTAGTGTAGTTTTTAGAACTTTTTATTTCAATAATCTTTATTTTAAAATCTCTTTCAGCAACTAAGTCAATTTCATATTGTTTTGTTTTTCTTTCTTTATTATCAAATAGAGAATACTTATGATAGAAGAGAGAATAGTTATTATTTATTAATAGTTGAACAGCAATCGATTCATATAAAGAACCAAGATTTAGAGTATATTCACCTTTAATAAATGCTTCATATACTTTGTTCATACTTTCATTATTCATTTTAATTAATGAAGAAATTAATAGCCCTGTATCACAGAAATATAATTTAAATTTATCTTCTACTATATTTATTGAAAGAGGAATTTCAAGAGATGAAGTAGAAGGAATTAAATAAACAATTTTAAAATCTAATAAATCTTTTAATGATTTTTCAATTTGACTGTATCTCTTTTTATTTGTTGTTTTAGCAATGAAAAACCTTTTGTTTTCTTTAGCAAGTTGAGAAGGAATAGAATCAAAAATTATACTGCATATTGTATTATTTTCATCATCGTACTTTCTTAAATCATCTTTATATAGTTTTAAAATATTAAGTTTTTCTTCATTAGCTTGTTTATAAGAATTTGTTTCTATGAAAGTGGAAAGGACTTTTGGCATTCCTCCAATAAGCATATAAGTTCTAAATTTATCAAGATAATATTTATGAAGCTTTTCATCAATAATATCTTGCTTTGAAATGATTTCTTTAAATAGATTAAATGAATTATTATTTTCAATTGCCCATAAGAATTCTTCAAAATCCATAGGATACATATCAATTCTTTTTTCTTCAGATGGGATCATAATATCTTTAGTGTTTGCTTTAATTGATATTAAAGAACCAGTTTCAATATAGTCATATCGACCATCTTTTACAAAATCTTTAATTGATTCTCTTGCCTTTGGGCAAAATTGAACTTCATCAAAAATGATAAGTCCACCTTTTTTTAATTCTTGATTTTGAGATAAGAAAAACTTTCTAAAAAAATCATTAATATCTTTAATATTATTAAATAAACTTTTTACATAATCAGATTCTTTTCTAAAATCGACTAGTAAATAATTTCCGTTATATTCATTTTTTGCAAACTCTTCAACAATGGTAGATTTTCCTACTCTTCTTGCTCCTTCAATAAGTAAAGCTGAGTTATGATTACCTTTATTTTTCCATTCTAATAATTGCTGATAAATTTTACGTTTGAATATCATAGCCAAATTATATCGTATTTATGGGCATTTGTAAATACTAAGAAGCACAAACTAGGAAGTATTTTAACCTCAAAAGTAACACAAACCGGGAAGTATTTTTGGTCAAAAAAAGCACAAACTGAGAAGTATTTTACCACTAAAACTAGCACAAACTGGAAAGTAAAGGACTAATCGTCGTGGAAATCTTTTGTATTTCCACCACTTTTACCAATATTTGTTAGTATTACTTTTCTTCGGTGTTTTTCTTTTACTCTATTAACAGCAACTCTAACTTTTTTCTTATAGTTAGGCTTTATCTTTTTAGATTTAGTTAGTTTAACTGCATGTCTAATTTGTTTTTGTAATAAATCATTTGATTGATCTTTCTTACCTAGATTTTTAAAAACATATGAATCTTTACTCTCTTTTAAAGAGTTTTTATTAACTATATATAATTTAAAATCAACATTTCTTCTTATTAAATCATTTATTTTTTTCTTTTCAACTTGATTACTTTCATCATATAAAATATAAGAATTCCCACTAGAGAAGAATCTCCCACTTCTTCCTGCTCGATGGAAATAATAAGTTAAATCGTTTGGAAGAGAATAAGATATAACATCATTAGTTTCATTTAAATCTAGTCCACGAGAAGCATAATCACTTGATAGAAGTATTCCAAATTCACATTTATCAAAAAGATTAATAATTGATTTTATTTCATCTTTATTTAAATCACCATGGACAATAAAAACTTTATAATTAGAATCTTTAAGTTCATCTTTTAGATAAAATAGTTCACTTTTACTACTTGTAAAGACAATACTTTTATTAATTTTCTTTTCTTCAATTAGTTTGATTAAAGCATCTTTTCTACTTATTCCCCTATACGAGATGAGATTATGTCTAATTAAAGAAGTATTAATTAAATTATTTCTTACATCAAAAGTATGTTTAATTTTAAATGTTGATTTAATTCTTGAAATGTCTTGAATATTTATTGATGCTGAGAAAATAGAAACTATTTCTTTTTTAATAAAGAGTTTAAGATTATCTATTATTTCATTAAAACCATCAAAGATAATCATATCTCCTTCATCAATTATTAGTTTATTAACATGGGAAATATCATATTTTTTTATTACCTGTTTATATAAAGTAGGTGTAGTTAAAATAATATTAGTATTACTAGTACTAGAAATATCGCTGTTTGATTTAATACTTTTAACATTAATATTTAAATCAAGATTATTATCAATTATTGTAATTACTTTTTTTATCTGTTCAAGAAGATAGTTAGTAGGAGAAATAATAATTGATTGAAGATAATTCTTTTCATCTTGATGAGTTAAATAATAATTGATAATTGGTAAAACAAAAGAATATGTTTTACCAGTACCAGTTTGAGCAAGAGCAAGAACGGATTGATTAACAAGTAACTTAGGTATAACTAGTCTTTGAATTTCAGAAAAATAATTAATATTATTTTTTTTAATGCTTCAACTAATCTTTTATCTAGATTAATTGAACCAACTGGATAATTATTTGTCATCTTGTTTTTTTATCTCAAGTCCAAGAATATCAATATCTTTTTTATCAACAGGAGATGGACATTTACTCATCGGTTCAAATGCCTTTAAATTCTTTGGGAAGGCAATAACATCTCTAATATTATCAGTATCAGAAAGCTCCATTGCAAGTCTTTCAACTCCAATTCCAAAGCCCCCTTCTGGTGGAACACCATATTTTAAAGCATCAACAAAGAAACCAAATCTAGTATTGATATCTTCATCAGAAAGGCCTAATAATTTAAATACTTTCTTTTGAACTTCAGAATCATAAATTCTTAATGCACCCGAACTAAGTTCAACTCCATTAAGAACTGTATCATAAGAATATGAATGACATTTTTCAGGAGTCGTATCAAGATATTTAATATCTTCATCTAGCATTCTAGTAAAAGGATTTGATAAAGATACATATTTTCCATCATCTGTTTTTTCAAATAGTGGAAAATTTAAAACAAATAAAGGTTTATAATCATTTTTCTTTATTAAATTTAGTTTCTTTCCATAATAGCAACGTAAAGCTCCTAGACCAATACAAGATTTTTCATTCTTATTATCTGCACAAATAATTACAACATCGTTCTCTTTAACTTTTAATTTCTTAGCAAGTTCTTTTAATTTCTCTGGATTAATATTTTTTACAATTGAACCAGTGAATTCTTTATTTTGATATTTTAAATGTGAAACTCCATATACTCCATATTTTTTTGCTAAAGTATTATCTTCATCCATTTCTTTTCTTGATAGAGTTTCTCCAACTTGTGGAATAACTAGTGCATTAACTTTTTTCCCTTTAAATGCATTAAACCCGCAGTTATCTAAAATTGAAGTAACATCATGAAGGAATAATTCATATCTTAAATCTGGTTTATCAGAACCATATTTAGTAATTGCTTCTTCATATGAAATACGAGTAAAGTCACTTAGATTAACTTTCTTTATCTTCTTAAATAAGTATTTAAGAAGGCCTTCAATGATTTCAAGAACATCGTCTCTATTACAAAATGACATTTCACAATCAATTTGTAGAAATTCAGGTTGTCTATCTGCTCTTTGATCTTCATCTCGATAACAATGAGCAATTTGGAAATATCTATCCCATGAAGAAATCATTAATATTTGTTTATATATCTGTGGTGACTGAGGTAGAGCATAAAATGAACCAGGATAGATTCTAGAAGGTACTAAATAATCTCTTGCACCTTCAGGAGTAGATTTAATTAAAGTTGGAGTATCAATTTCTTCAAAACCATTTTTATATAAAAATTCTCGAGTATATTTATTTATATCATTTCTGATTTGAAGATACTTAATCATCTTTGGTCTACGTAAATCTAAATATCGGTATTCAAGACGTAAATCTTCACTTGCATTAACATCATCTTTGATTTCAAAAGGTGGTAGTTCACTTTGAGAAAAGACTTGAATCTTTTTAACATTTATTTCAATTAAACCAGTCCTAATATTTTTATTAGGATTACTTCTTTTATTAACTATTCCAGTAACAGAAATACAATATTCGTTTTTAATCACATATTTATCAAATAGTTTAGGAGAGATATTAAGTTGAGTTATACCGTATTTATCTCTTAAATCAACAAAAACAAGTGATCCAAGATTTCTAATTGAATCGACCCAACCACATAAAGTAACTTCTTGATTTACATTCGATAGAGATAATTCTCCACAAGTATGACTTCTAAGCATGACTAACCTCACTAAAATATTTTAATAATCCTTTTTTATCAACTTCAATTTGTTCACGTGTATCTAGCTTTTTAATTTTATAATTCTCTTCATCAACAATAATTGCATATGATGCATTTAATCTATCAGCCATTTTTAATCCTCCTTGTAAAGACCTAGATGCTGAAACAATACTTAAAGAAAAGCCTTCTTCTCGTAAAGTTGAAACAATATCAAAAATAGATGCATCTTTTTTATTATCAATAATAACTATGTCAATGCTAGATTTGATTTCTTTACTCATAGTAAGAAGTAATCTTTCAATACCTAAAGAAAAACCAATACCATCAAGTGGTGGTCCACCAATATCTTTACTAAGGGAGGAATATTGACCACCTCCACCAAGAGCTATTTGACTTTCATCATCTATAGAATATATTTCCCAAACAAGACCTGTATAGTAATCAAGTCCTCTAACTAGTTGTGAATCTATTTCATAATTAATTTTAAGTTTATCTAATACTTGAGTAATTTGTTTAAATCTAACTGAGTCTTCTTTATTTAGATAATCGTTTATTTTAGGAGCCTTAGATGCAATTAATTGATCTTCTTTAACTTTGCAATCAAGAATTCTTAAAGGATTAACTTCTAATCTTCTTTTACAATCATCACACATTGAATCTATCTTTTTAGCAAAGTATTTTTTAAGTTCTTCTTTATATTCTTCTCTAGAAGCAAAAGAACCTAAATAATTAAGTTTAACTTTAACATCTTTATTAGTAATCTTTTTAACAGCATTATAAGAAAAAATTAAACAATCAATAATAGTATTAATATCTAAAGTAGTATCAATAAATTCAACTCCAAATTGGTTAAATTCTCTTAGTCTTCCTTTTTGAGGTCTATCATATCTAAAAGCAGGTCCAAAATATGAAATTCTTAGTGGCATATCTGGAGATGCATATAATTTGTTTTCAATAATAGCTCTATTAATACCAGCTGTAAATTCAGGCCTTAATGTATAATCTTTATCACCTTTTCTAATAATATCAAAGGTTTCTTTAGCAACGATATCTGAACTCTCTCCTGCAGTACGGTGGAATAGTTTCCCTTCTTCATATGTAGGAACCATAATATAAAAACATCCGTATTTTTTAGCAAGAGTTAATAAAGAATTTCTAACTTCTTCAAATACTTCAGCATCATTAAATAGATAATCAGATGTACCTCGTGGTTTTTTGATAATTTCAGACATAATAAATACCTTGATTATTATAATATAAATTACTCTTTATTTATTAAATTAATTGTTAATACTATCTTACTCTTCGAGAAATGTTAATTATCGATTTTACTTTGTATATAGAAGAAATAAAGAACTCTAAAGTCTCAGCATTTTTTGCAAGAAGAGTAAGAGTAATCTTTGTTGTCTGATTTGAGTAATTTGCTTTTGCACTAAGTTTTGTTACTTTTGCATTAGCAATATTTAAAGTATTTAAAATATCACTAACAAGGTTTTGCCTATCTTGAGAAAGAATCTCTAAATCAACTGCAAATTCTTTTCCACTTGCATTATTTGGATTCCACATAACTTCAATTAATCGATCTTTATTTGTATCATGAATATTAGGGCAATCTTTTCGATGTATTTTAACTCCTTGCCCTAGAGTAACAAATCCGACTATTTCATCTCCTAAAACTGGTTGACAGCAATTAGCAAGAGTTGACATTATTGAATCACCATTGGGAAGGCAGATAATACCTGAAGATTTGGATACTCTTTTAGTAATATCAGCTGTTTTATTCGATGATTTTCTTGAAGAGATAATCTCATTATATTTAGCTGAATGTGAAAAAATATTAGATGGATTTACATTCTTCTTTTGAATTAGTAAAAGAAGGTCATCAATCGTTTCTACTTCAAAATGTTTTAATAAATCTTTATCAAGTAATTCTTCAATACTAGCTTTAACTTTTTTCTCTTTTAAATAATCAGTAAGAACTTGCCTAGAATTTTTAATTAGTTCATCTTTTGAATATTCATTATCTTGTTTAAATAAAAACTTTCTAATTCTAGTTTTTGCAAAAGAAGTTTGTGCAATATTAATCCATTCAGAATTAGGGAAGTTATTTTTATTTGTAATTACTTCAACAATATCTCCTGTTGTTAGTTTATATGATATTGGAACAAGTATTCCATTAACTTTTGCACCTGAAAGATGTTCACCAATTTCTGAATGGATTTTAAAAGCAAAATCAATTGGTGTTGAACCATTTGGTAAACAAATAACATTTCCTTTAGGAGTAAAGACATATACGTGAGTATCGAATATATCATGAGATAAAGATGAGACTATATCATGTTGAGACTCATCTTCATTGTTTTCAACAATTGAGACCATTTCTTTAAACCAGTGTAATTGATTTTCGATTTCTTCTTGTTCTTTTTTGGCATCATAACTTGACCCTTCTTTATATCTCCAATGTGCAGCAACACCACCTTCAGCAAGCAGATCCATATCATGAGTTCTTATTTGAACTTCAAAAAAATTACCATCAGCTGTAACAACAGTTGTATGTAAAGATTGATACATATTTGCTTTTGGCATAGCAATATAGTCTTTAAATCTACCAGGGACTGGTTTAAATGATGCATGTAAGAAACCTAATATTTCATAGCAGTTTTGAATATTCTCAGTGATTATTCTTAAAGCCATAAAATCATATATTTGTTCAAATGTATAATTCTTATTGAACATCTTCTTATAAATTGAATAAATACTTTTAAGTCGATGAGTAATTGTATATTTAATATTTGATTTAGAAAGAATTTCATCAATTTGTTTTTCAATTTTTTCAATTGATTCTGATAAATTCTTTGTTAACTTATTTAGTTTGTTTTCAATTAAATTATAATTTGACCTATCAAGATAATATAAAGCAGTATCTTCAAACTCTGTTTGAAAAGAATTTAAACCAAGCCGATGTGCAATGGGTGCATAAACATCTAAAGTTTCTTGGGCAATCCTTTTTTGTTTAACAGGTGGTTGATATTGTAAAGTACGCATATTATGTAGTCTATCTGCAAGTTTTACTAAGATAACTCTGACATCTTTTGCCATTGCAACAAAAATCTTCCTGTGATTTTCAGAAGTAAATTCAACATTTTGATAGTCACTTAGTCTTGTAACTTTTGTTAGTGCTTCAACAAGTTGAGCAACTTCACTAGAAAATTCAGAAGTAACTTCTTCTATTTTTGTAGGAGTATCTTCAATTACATCATGTAATAAACCAGCACATATTGTTTTAGGACCTGTGTTTAATTTAGCAAGAATCATTGCAACACCCAAACAATGAGTAATATATGGATCACCTGACTTTCTTAGTTGGCCTTTATGTTTTTCATTAGCAAAAAGATAAGCCTTTTTGATTAAGGCTAAATCTTCAGCGTTGTTAATATATTTTTTACACTCATTAAGGACATCATCAAAAGTGTAGATGACATTTTTTATTTCCATTTTTTATTTGTAATCAGATAGTTCAATCAAAGATGAACATGGTAAATCAACTTTCTTTTCACCATGTAATTCTTTTAAATTAATGACAGTTACACATCCAACTGGTTTTGCACCAGAAGTAATAATAAGTTCTTTTAAGGCTTCAAAAGTACCACCAGAAGCCATTAAATCATCAACTAAAAGAACTCTATCATCACTTTTAAAAGAGTTTTTAGGAATAGCTAATGTTGCTGTTCCATATTCAAGTTGATATGTAGTTTGAATTATAGTTCCAGGTAATTTACCTGCTTTTCTTGCCATAACAAAACCTAAGTTCATTTTATATGCAAGAGCAGCTCCAAAAATAAAAGCACGTGATTCAGGTCCACAAATAATAGTTGGTTTATATTTAATAGCAAGTTTTTCTAAGTCATCTATACAAGATTTAAAAACCTCTGGGGTTC
>CACYDF010000076.1 GCA_902773085.1 uncultured Erysipelotrichaceae bacterium | reverse complement strand
GATCATAGTGATCAACATGAATATTTCCACCTTCTCTCTGTAAAAAAGGTCTTATTTTATCAAGGACCTCTTCTATTTTCGCTTCAATATCGTTAGTAGCTTCTTCTTTTTTCATACAAATAATTATACTCTAAAATTTGTAAAAGAATTATTTATATTTAAATAGAGAACAATTGAGGAATTAGATAAATAATAAGAAACAGACAAATGTGTAGATAAATACACGATGTTGTGATATACTAGTTTTAAGGTTAGGAAAAGAAAAGTGGAAGCATATGTTTCAATTGGATTGGAAATACAGCGAATAAGAAAAAAAGAAGGTATTTCTCAAGAAGAATTATCATGTTTGTGTGGAGTAGAAAGAGCACAACTTTCTAGAATTGAAAGAGGGCTAGTTCCAGGAGTTACACTTTTAACAATTGAAAAGATTCTTAATTCTTTAGGAAGAGAGTTAACTACTAAAGAAAAAGAAACAAAAGAAAAGGAAGTAAGTTTTGATACATATATATCAGATATTATGAAAAAATAAACTAAAGCTCTTTTTCTTCTTCAACTAATACTGTTTTTGTATTATTAACGCATTCTTCAATTAATTCTTGAAAATGTAGTTTTTCTTCAATTGATTCAACAACTTTTAAATTTGGATGTGTAACAGGATCTTTTAGTTTAAAGATAGTACAACAATCTTCATAAGGGATAATAGAAGTATTATAAGTATCTAGTTTTTGAGCAAGTTCTATAATTTCAATTTTGTCATAACAAGCAAGAGGTCTAATAACAGGAAGAGAAGAAACAGTATCTATAACATTAATAGAAGGTAAAGTTTGACTTGCAACTTGTCCAATACTTTCACCAGTAGAAAGAATTAAACAGTTATTCTTTTTAGCAATTATAGAAGAAATTCTTAGCATCATCCTTCTCATAATAGTTACACAATAGCTAGGGCCTGCAACATCATAAATTAATTTTTCAAGTTTTGTAAAAGGTACAATATGAAGATTTATTTTTTCTTGATATATATTTAATTTACGAATAAGAGTTTTTATTTTATCAATGACTTTTGAAGATGTATAAGGAGGAGCTTCAAAGTGAATCATCTCTAATTCAACTCCTCTTTTTAACATCAGAAAAGCAGCTACTGGAGAATCAATTCCACCAGAAATTAAATGCAAAGATTTACCTGCTATTCCTACTGGATATCCACCCAGTCCTTTTTCTTTTTTAGAATAGATAAAAGTTTCATTTTCTCTAAGCATAATTTGGATTAAAACTTGTGGATTATGAACGTCAACTTTTGCATCTTTATTTTTAGAAAGAATATATGAACCTACTTCCCTATTTATCTCATCAGAATTTAAGGGAAAAGATTTATTAATTCTAGTAGTTTTGACTTTAAATGTTAGGTTAGAAAAAGGCGAAAAAATATCATTTGCCAAGTTGCAAATTTCTTTAATATCATTGTTACATTTTCTAGCAATAAAGAAAGAAGAAATACCAGGCACTAAAGATAATTTATTGATAATTTCTTTCTCGTCTTTTTCATCAAAAAGAATATAGATGTGATCTCTTTGAACATTAATTTCCACACTAGAAAAAGAAGAAAGAATTCTAGTAATATTTTTTCCTAGTAGTCTAATAAAGTTCATGATATTTTTCCCTTTAGTAGATAGTTCACCAAAGGTTACAATTATTAATTTCTTTTCCATTATTTACTTTCCTTTATTGTAGAAAGCAATTCTTTAATTTCTTTAATAAAGAGTTCTCCATCACTGATTTCTTCGTTTCCAGAAAAAGACAATCTAATAATATTTTCACTAATTTCTTTTGAATAGCCAGCATTAAAAGCAACCAAAGAATAAGACTTTAATTTTTCAGAACAAGCAGCTTTAGATCCAACATAAATTCCTTTATCAGAAAGGCCTTGTGAAATAACACTTGCTTTATGTTTTGTTAGAGCAAACGAAAGAATAAAAGGAGAAGAATTAGTAGGAGAAAGAATCTCGACTTCATCAATCTTTTCAAGTTCCTTTTTAAGATAATCTTTGAGGTTTTTAGCATTAGCAACTCTAAAATTCATATTTAAAAATGCAAGTCTGACTGCAGTTGCACTAGAAGCAATCAGAGGTAGCGGGCTAGTGCCTGATCTTATTCCAAATTCTTGATTTCCACCTTGAAAAATTGAGTCTAAATTAACATTACTTTTTTTAACTAAAATACCACATCCTTTTAGTCCTTCAATTTTATGTAATGAAAAAGAAAGCAGATCATAAGAACTAGATTTTATTTCTGTTTTAGCAATACCTTGAGTAGCATCAGTATGTAAAAACGCTTTAGATTTTGAATGAACAAGATTATAGATTTTTTCAAGCGGAAAAATAAAACCAAGTTCATTATTTACACTCATAATTGAAACAAGAGAAGTTTTATTATCTAAAGATTTTTCAAGAGTTTGGAAATCTAAATTTCCTTCTTTATCACAATCAAGATATGTAACATTAAATCCATCTGTTTCTAGTTTCTTAAATACATTTAATACAGATGGATGTTCAACTTTTGTTGTTATTATATTTTTAGCCCAAGATAAGTTATGAAGCGCAACACCTTTTATTGCAATATTGTTAGATTCGGTTGCACCACTGGTGAAGATAATTTCTTCACTTTTAACGTCTAAATATTTTGCAATTTGATTTCTTGATTTTGAAAGAAGTTCATCAGCTTCAAAACCGAGTTTATGATTTGATGATGCATTACCAAAAGTTGATAAAGAAGTTGCAGAAAAAACATCAAGCACTTCTTTATTTGGAATGGTTGTAGAAGCGGCATCAAAATATATTTTTTTCATCGTGATTTAAATGTATCTAAAACTCTAATTGATTCATTAATTGCACGATCAAAATCTCCTTCAATAAATGCCTTTTCGGCACGATCAAGATTTGGTCGAGAATCAAAGAAATCAACTCTATAAGCATTAGCATATAAAATTGAAGATTCAGCTTTTTTACATTTAACATCTAATTCGTTGACTTCTTGATTAATAGTTAAATATTTTTCATTTACAGAATTAAATAAGTTTGATGCGTTATATACATCAACAGGTTGAGAAGTTAAAAGATTATCAATCGTTTTTAAATTATCAAATAAGACAAGAATTCTTTTTAAATAAATATCACTTATTGCTTTTGATCCAATTGATACTCTTACCTTATATTGAGTGTGTTTTAAAGATAGATATAAATCTCTAATCTTAGTATAGAGTTGTTCAGAATCATTTTTTACTTTGTCTAAGTAGTCTTGATATTCTTGCATGGTCTCAACAACTTTTGCAATTTCTTCTCTCATTTTAGCAACACGAGAAGTAATAACACTAAATGGTTGTTTATTTCCTGCATCTAGGTAAGAATCAAGTTCTCTCTTTAAATAACCAACAGTTTCAATATCGTTTCTTAATATTAAAAGGGAATCAACTTTCTTTTTATCAAGCATATAAGCTTTTTGATAATTTGCAAGAGAGTTAACTAAACGAGAATATTTCTTTTCAATTTCATATGAAGAAACAGAAAGAGTATCTTGATCAGCAAGGAATTTTTGTTTAGCTTCTTTTTCTTCTTCAAGTTTTAGTTCTAAATCATGTAAAGAATCTTGAACAGCCATTAGGTTTTTATTTACTTCATATGTATCAAGCATTTCAAGTTTCTTCCCTTCAGTATCTAATACTTTTCTTACTCCTTTAATAAACTTAGGAATATTTAAATTATCAAGGACATATTGTTCTTTAACCATCTGTTGAATACTTTCAATGATTGAGTCAATTTTTGCAGGAATAACAACATAGACTAGATTTGCTAAGTTAGGTAAATCATTCATAACATTTAAAACAGCATCAAATATTTTTTCTTGATTTGGAAGAAGTTGATTTGCTTCTTGAAACTGTGCATGATCAAGAAGAGAATCAAAGTTTACAAAGAATTTATCGGCTCTAGCAAAGATAATATTAAATGGTTTTTCGATAGGTTTTAAATCATTAATATTAGTATTGTAGAAAGTGTGAATAGTACGATATTTTTCTTTAACTACTAAACAAGCTTCTCTTGCTTCTCTATCTTCTTGTAATGTTTGTTGTAAATCAGAATTTAATACGCCAACAAAAGTACCAAAATCAGTAATCTCTTTTTCACAATAAGAAATATTCTTTTTTAAGTCTTTATAACTTTTAGAAATAAGAAGAGCTTTTAAATTATCAATTGTTTCTTTTATACTTGTTGCTTTTTTATTAAGAAGGTCATCATACTTTTTTTGGTTTTCAGAATACTTGACTTCATAAGAACGAGAATATTGGCTTAGTGATTTAATTCTAAGAAGCATATCATAGCAAGCAGTTACGAGTTGAGAACTATATAAATCAAAAGCATCGCTAAGTTTTTGAACCTTATCTTTAATTCTTTTCTTATGATGTGCAACAGAAAGAAGAATAATTATAAAAACGGCAAAGACAGCAACAACAATTATAGCGATGATTAAGATTAAACTAAATTCACCATTGAACATATTTACTTAGTAGTTTGTCTTTTATTATAAGTAGCACTTATTTTAACACTCTTATCTTTGCTATCATCATTTGGATCAAGAAGTTTAGTAAGCATTCTCATAGCCATTGAACCGACCTTAAACATATCAATTGAAAAAGAAGAAATCTCAGGTCTAATAATGTAAGAATATTTAGATCCTACTTCAGCAAGCACTTGAACATCATCAGGAACTTTTAATCCTTCTTCAAGTGCAGCATTAATGACTGCAGCTGCAAGAGAATCTCGTGGACATACGAAGAATCCTTTCTTATGATTTTTAAAATAGGATTTCATTCCTTCATATACAAGAGAATAAGAATCATTGTAATTTAATATCTCAATATTTTTATTGCTATTTTTACCGTATTCTAAAATAGAATCTCTTATTTCATCCATAATACGACCTTGATTTAAAATGTTTAAAATTTTAACATCATTATTTCCTTTTCCAAGGTATTCTTTAATAACATTTAAAACAGGTTCATTAAATTGAATTTCAATTGAACCAAGAGATTCATTTTCCATTTTATGACCAATTATAACTAATGGAATATGATAATTTTGAATTGTCATAATTTCATCAGTTCCAAGTTCGTCATCATAAATAACTGCACCATCAACATGAGAACGAATTAAAAGTTCAATCATATTTTTAGCATCTTCTTTTGTTCGTTTAGTCACAAATAAAGAAGTTACATATCCATATATTTTTGCAGTGTCAATCATTCCATCAAGCATGTTAGAAATATACATATAACCAGTTGAAGGAATCATAATACCGATATTAGTACTTTTTGATGTTGCTAAAGATCTTGCAACAGCACTTGGTCTAAAGCCGAGTTTTTCAATAGTTTCTAAAACTTTTTGTTTTGTTTTTGCAGTTACATTATCTTGATTGTTAATAACTCTTGATACAGTTGCTAAAGAAACGCCAGCCACACGAGCAACTTCGTAAATAGTAATACGATCTTTAAGATTCATTTGTTTTTTAGAAAACGAAGGCTTATTTGAAAAAGATGACATATTTTCCTCCATATTATTAACAAAAATTATTATATATTAAAAACATAGCAATATCTATATAACGAAAAAAATTATATATTTTTTTAACAATGAAGTATAATAAAGCGGTAGGGGAGAGAGAACCTTATGAAAAAGTGTCTTTTATTATTGCCGTTTGTTTTTATTTCTTTATCATGTAACGAATTCGTTCCTCAAGAGGAACAAGAAAACAAGTTGCCAGATTTTGAACTCGATGAAGTAGCAACTAGTACATCAGGAACTAGTACTCGTGGTTCAGCTTCAAGTTTTGACAATCAAAGTATAGAATATTTCGATATTACATTTTTAAATTATGACGGAACTGTTTTAGAAACAACAACTGTTGGTGCTAATGTAGTACCGGTTTATTTAGGTGCTACTCCAACAAGGCCAGGAGGCGATGATTACGATTATGTGTTTGTTGGTTGGTCACCGGAACTTTATCCTGCTTGGCAAAACGAAACATACACTGCTTTATTTGAAATAAGGCATAAAACAAAATATCAAATCACTTGGTTGAATTATGATGGTACCCTTTTACAAACAGATACTTTTTATGAAGGATCAGTTGTATATTATTCAGGGGAAAATCCAACAAAAGAAAGTGATGAAAGATTTAATTATCATTTCGCAGGATGGGATAAAGAATTAGGATATGCATATTCAGACGCAACATATACTGCAATTTTTAATCCATCAATAAGGTTATATAAAGTAACATTTTATAGTGACGAAAACACACCAATATTAGAAAAATATTATGAATATAATTCGACGCCTACTTATGGAGGTGAAGAACCAACCAAGCAAAGCACAGCTCAATATTCATACAAATTTAAAGGATGGGACAAAGAATTTACTAATGTAGTAAACGATCAAAAATACTATGCTGTTTACGATTCTACAGTAAGAAAATACACTGTCTTTTTCTATACAGACGAAACTAAACAAAAACTGATTTACTCTAAAGATTATAATTATGGTGAAACTCCGTCATATGAAAAAGATGAATTACCAACAAAAGATAAAGATACAAATTACAAGTATATATTTAAAAAATGGAATTCAGAGTTTAAACCAGTAGTTGAAAACGCAGAGTATTGGGGAGTTTACGATAAAATTGAGAGGAAAAATTTTAAAGTTAGATATTACTTAACAATAACATTTGGTGGACATCTTATCGATGAAATAATTGTTGAAAACGGGGATAAAATACCTGCACAAAGCCGCATCTATTCTTTTACCAATGAATATGACACCTCTTTATTTCCAGGTCAATTTCCCGGACTATCATATAAAGTAGGTGAGCCTGATGATTATTATTATGAAACAGTAGTTACTAAAGATATGGTTGTTTACGTAGATAAAGTGTGGTTTCTTGGGGAAAACGGACTATTAATGAAAAATTATGATTTTAATA
The DNA here is from genome assembly GCA_902773085.1 of uncultured Erysipelotrichaceae bacterium. GTDB lineage: Bacteria > Bacillota_I > Bacilli_A > RFN20 > CAG-288 > Enterosoma. Next base: position 16,335 of record CACYDF010000076.1, on the reverse strand, counting down.
ACGTGTGGTTATTTAAAAACGATGGATCTAAAGTACGATTTAGAGATTATTATCCTATTTAATTAGTTGAAACACTTATAGAGATAGAGGAGAAAAAGGGCATGAAAAAAAATACACTTAGTTGCTCATTGTTATTGTTATTAGTCAGTGGTTGTTCTTTCTTTGATGAAACTTTTGACACAGAAACAGCAAGTAGTCAACCAGATTTTAAGACAAATGAAGGGGAAGAGAAAGAAACTCCAACACCAACACCAACTCCAGCAACACCAACCCAAAACCCAGAAGATAACAAACCTGAAACAGATAGTACAACTAAAAAAAAGTACAAGGTTAAGTTTTATAATTATGATAATACAGTGCTTCAAGATTTAACTGTAGAAGAAGGAAAAATTCCAGAAGTAAATATTTCGGATCCAGATCGACCTAACGAATATGATCCTGACAAAAATGCAGATTATGAATTTAAATATACTTTCGTTACTTGGACTGACGATAATAATAAAGGTTATCAATTAAATAATTTACCTAAAATATATAAAGATACTAATTTTAAACCAAAATATAATGGAACACAAGTTGGTAAATATTTAAATCTATATTTACTAGATGATTATTATAAAACGACTGGTGAGCTGAAATATGGCCCATGTGGAAATAATACAACCGACTTTAACCCAAGAATGTTTGTATCAACAGTAGAAAAAAGCGCACGCAGTAAAGTAGACACTATGCTTAAAGAACCTAGTTATTTTGTAAGTACAAATACAAAAGATGGAGTAACTTATGAGTTTTGTGGTTGGAGCAGAAGTAAAGAAGGAAAACCAACAGACACAGATTTAATTCCTCAAACTACAGTAAGGTCGTGGACATATAAAGATTTTAATGATGAAGATACATTTTATGGTGTCTTCAAGCAAAAATAAGAGACTTAAGAAAAATTTATTTATATTTTATTTACAAACCCGGAAAGGTATTAAAAATAATACTAAAATTAGTAGAATTTTAGTAATTAATATACTATAATAAGTCTTAGTATGTCCATAAACGAAGAAGGAAAGAATCTTACCGAAGGGCAGTTTTGTTCGATTGAACAAGTTCGAGCAAAGTATAATAAAGAAGATGTTACAGAGATTTGGAATAGAGTTATTGCTTATAGACGTAACTTTAATTACGAAACTGATTTAAGAGATGCATCACATAATCCTTACTTTATAACTCTCACTAGAACAATATTAACTAAAGCACATAATATAGAATTAAGATTAATGAAGGATCTAATTCTTTTTTCATCTTTATCAGACGAGAATAAAGAGAAGCTTTTATTAGAAAGAAAAATATATGCATTAAAAGCAGTAAATAGATTTAAATCTCAAAAAGATATTAATAATGATTTATATGAACGAATAGCACATTTAACAATAGACTCACTTCCTTCAAGTCTTATTTCATTACAAGCGTATTCAAATGCATATAATACAAACTTCTTTTTAACTGGAATAAATTTAGAAAATATTGAACAAGTAAACAGACATGTTTTAAATGAATCAGAAGAAAGCAAAGTAGAATATAGAAACGAAAAATATGAAGATGCAAATAATCCATTAGAACTTGTTGATTCAAAAGAGATACCAATCTTTTTAAATAATATTATTTCTTTTTTACGGGATGATAATATTTCTTTTATAATTCGTGCAATAGGTTTAGTTTATTCTATGTTTGCTTTAAGACCATTTCAATATTTGAACGAAGAAACTAGTTCGCTTCTTGCAAAAAGTTTTCTAGTTTCATCTCCACTTTCTTCAATTGGTTATTTACTTGATTTTGAATCTCTTTGTTTTTCAAAATCTGAACAAGTATTTAAGAAATCAAAAGAATGTGAAAAGACATTAGAACTTGCTTATTTTGTTGATATGGTTCTACCTTTCTTTGAAAAAGAAGAAAAGAACATTAGTGAAAAAATTAACTTTTTATTGGCAGAAGAAAAAGAAAAGTTATTAGCACAAGAAACTAGTGAAGAAACAACAATAGAGATTGAAAGAAAAACATCTCTACCTTTCTTCCCAACAAACAACCGAAACCAACCAAGCGAAATTGTTAAAAAGTTAATTGAACTATATCCTTCTTTAAAAGAGAAGCAAGCCCACTTTTTTGCTACACATTGTACAATAGGATTATTCTATACAATCTCTCAATTCCAAAAAGAAGAAAACACAGTTTATGAAACAGCAAGAACTAGTATGGATGAATTAGCAAGACTAGGTTTATATGTGAAAACTAAAGTAAATAAAAAGTTTGTATATTCTCCAGTTCCTAAAGACGAGATTAATAAATAATATGAATGCAATGAGTATTTTACTTTTAATCGCTGTAGGAATAGTTGTTGTTTTTTCAATCGTTGTAGGAGCTAGTCCAAAAATAAGAGGATTTCTTTTTCCTAGTACAAAAAAAGAGAGTGTAAAAAAACAAGCCCAAGAAGCAGTTAATGAAATTATTAGTAAAGATTTAAAAGAAAGCAAGATAGATGAAGAAATTAAAATAGATAAGATTCAAAAGTGTCTTCTTCAAAAAGAAAAAGAACTTGGTTTTATTCTTTCTGAAGATGATATCAATCCTTTAATTATTCAACTTCTTCAAGATGAAAAAGATAACAAAAGGTAATGATTACATCTTTATATATTCATATTCCTTTTTGTAAAAATATTTGCACTTATTGTGATTTTCCTAAAGTATTTTCAAACACTTGTTCAAGGAAAGAATACTTAGAAGTTTTACAATATGAATTAAAACAAAAAAAGATCACTAATAAATTAAAGACAATATATATAGGAGGTGGAACACCTTCTATTTTAAATGAAGATGAACTTGATCTTCTTTTATCTTCTTTAACTCCATATCTAGCTCCTGATTATGAATTTAGTATAGAAGCTAATCCTGACTCATTAACAGAAAGAAAGATTCAGATATTAAAGAAACACAAAGTTAATAGAGTTTCTCTTGGAGTAGAATCAACAACAAAAAGAAAAAGAAAATATCTTGGAAGGCACCACAACAACTTAGATGTTATCTCTTGTGTAAAATCTTTATATAAAGCAGGGATAGATAATATCAATCTTGATTTTATTTATGGATGTAAAAAAGATAATAAAGCAATAATTAATAAAGATATTGCATTAATTAAGAAACTAGAAGTTAAACATGTATCTTTTTATTCACTTCAAATTGAAGAAAATACGTTATTAGGAATAAAGAAAGAACAAACATTATCAGAAGAAAAACAAGCTGATTTATATTTTTATATTAACGACAAGTTAAAAAAACTAGGTTTTAATCATTACGAAGTATCAAATTGGTCAAAAGAAGGATATGAATCAAGACATAATCTTGTGTATTGGAATAATAATCAATATTATGGAATTGGTCTAGGTGCTTCTTCCTATGAAGGAAATAAAAGACAAACAAACACTAAATCATTAACTTCATATTTGAAGAAAGACTTTAAACAAGTTGTAGAAGAACAGACTAAAGAAGATGAAGAATTTAATTATATTATGTTAGGTTTAAGAAAATTAGAAGGTATAAATTTAAAAGACTTTAAATCAAGGTTTAATAAGAATTTTGTTTTGAACTATAAAAACAAAATTGAAAAGCTTAAAGATTATTTGAATATAAACTTAGAATATATTTCTATAAAAGAGAAGTATATTTTTATAATGAATAGCATCCTTTTAGAACTATTAAATTTCAAATAAAAACTATACTTCTTTTTAACTTTTAATAAAGTAGGAGAAGAAGTATGGGAATAAAAGAAATAAAGAGATATTTAACAAGTTGTGGATCTGACTTTGCTTATTGCTTAAATAGGTTGAATTGCAGTGGAGAATATTCAGGAATATTTTCTACTTGTCTATTAAGAAAAGAAAGACCTAGCCTTTTTGAAATGAATGAGTTTTTAGTACACAAAGAAGAATATGATACAGAGATTAATTATATAAGAATGATTATTAATAGTTTATATTCAATAAGAAGTAATGAAGCAGATGTTATTTGGGAGAATTATTTTTATACTGGTAAAAAAGAAACATATTATGAAAGAAGTGTAGATTACAGGCATAGATTAAAAGCAAGTCATACTTTCTTTTTACAATTAAAAAACATTTATTAAAAAATTTCTTCTATTAGGGCAAATAACTAATAGGAGGGATTTTATGGACTTTAAAAAATTTATTAAAGGGAGGATAGGCACACTATTACTACTTTTTATCATCCCGTTTTTCTTTTGTTACCTTATTCCGTTTCCATACTATTTTATTTCAATTGCAATATCATGGATAGGGTCAGTAATTGTTCTTTATTATCGAGCAAAGGAAGAACAGGCATTAGAGAAGCTATATGCTAGGAAAGGATTTATTGTAAGCTTTTTTGCTCAATTATGCCAACAAGCAACTTTTAAGCAAGCATATGAAATTTCAATTAAATATTTAAATTCTTTTTTTCAACTACATACTTATGAGGAGATGATTGAAGATCCTTCACTATATGACTTAGATAAAGAAGAATTATTTTTATATGCGTTAGGAAAAGAAAAAAAGAATGAAGGAATGTTATCAAATTATTCTTTGCTTTATGAATCAAAAGTAAAAGAATATGATGAATTAAATGAAGTTAAAGAAAAGCGAAATAAAAATTATAAATTATATTTATTACTATTTGGTGCAAGTGTATTTGCTTTAACACTTATTTTTGTTTTATATCCAAATATTAAAAACTCGTTAAATTCTTTTTATTATCTTATTGGATCAATTATCGGATTATCTTTACCTCTTCCGCTTATTGAAGTTGACATATACACAAAAGTTAAAAAGGAGAATTACGCATGAAAAAGATTAATTTATTTAAAGGTGATAAGACTAAGACAAATTATTCATTGTTAGTTTATTTGGTTTTAATTATGTTTGCTTTTATTCTTTACTATTTTACAAAGCAAGTATTATTTTCTTTTATAACTATTTTTGTTGGTGCAGGAATGTTTCATTTATACTCATCTACCATTATTGAAAAAAGCAAAAGCAAACAGGTTATGAGTGAAGGAAAAATATACATTGATTTTTATAAGAATTTTGAATTATATTCTTCTATCGAAAACGATTACCAAGCAGGCTTTAATAAAGCAATAGAACTTTTACCTGTATGCAAATTAAAAGAAAGGCTAACAGAATATCAAGAGAACACTCTTACGTTAGAAGAAGCTTTAGTATTACTTTCATCAAGATCAGAGTTTCAACTTATTACAGAAATAAAAAGAAGCTTACTTGTTAGTGAAGATTTTTACGAAAAGAACCAACGTATATCACAACTAATAGATAGATATAAAAATACATTAATGCCATATAAAAAGAGTGTAGATTATGCTACTCTGGGCATTCTTATGTTTGCATGTTATATAGTTATTACAGCACTATTAGTATATGTATCTAAGAAATAAAGGGATAATTTATATTATTTCAGTACTACTTTTTTATGTTTCATTAGTTTTTATAGATAAAAGAATAGAGAAAGAATTTAACGAATTACTTAAAATAGCTATAAAGACTGTAGAAAAGAATCTTTCTAATGAAGAAAGAGGCAGTTTAGGGCTAAATCCTAAACTAACTTATATATCTTTAAGTTTAAAACTAGAATATGTTCCATATATCGATTATAAATTAAGATATTGTCACAAATATATTTTGTTAGATAAATATCCAGAAAAGACGTATAGGTACTATTTGTAGAAAATAGACTTTTATTCTCATATAAGAGGAGAAAAAGGCAAATGATGGAGATAAAAACAAGAAAATAAAGGGTAAGCAAAAATAAAGGAAACAATAATGAATAAAAGTGTAAGAAAAAGAAAAATACTATCATATATGAGAAGAAAATTGCTTTTACGAACTTAAAACAAGGTATATGATTTCAAAATATAAAAGCAAAAAACTCCTTCGTATACAAGAAGAAACACAAAAATGAAGCTATATTAAATTGCTTCAAACATTCAATATGATTCTTGTTTTTTCATCAATGAAACTAAAAGTATAATTTTTCTCACATTTTTAATATCAGAAAACTTATATAAACAAAAGAGTGGAAAAAAGAAAAAGAATATTTGTTTCAAATTTTTTCGAACATTAAATCCAAAAAAGAAATAAAATGACAAGATTGGCATCTGTGATTCCTGAATATTATAGATTTTAAAACTTTTTCTGTTGGTCTATGATTTTGTATCTGTTAAATTATAGTTGATATAACAGAGTCACAAATAATTAGAAGAAAAATAGAGTATAGATTACAATTCATTTTAGTAATATTGATAATATTGCTAATAATAATTCATGTTAAAAAAAATAATTATAAATGACCATTTTCTTCTCATATAAGAGAAGAAATGCTATTTTTATGGAATTATTTGATACAAAAGAAAAGAGCAATAAAAAGGTTTGATTTAAGTATAAAGCTAGGATGTCATGGTTTTATGAAGTTTTGTTGAAATTTAATAATTCTTACATAAGATAAATAAAACGCTAATTTGAAATTGTTCACTTTTGAAAATACGTTCTTGTTTGAGAATAAATAAGCATTAACAACTTTAAAAATATTTAAAATTGCTTTTGTGCAAGTTTTTATTTTTTTATAATGAATTAATCAAACTTTTATTACAGATTGGATCAGAAAATATAAAAGGAAAGATAAAAGTGCAAAAAGAAATTCGTTACAATAAAATTTAAAGTTTTTTTTATAGTAACGCTGTCTTCTTTTTGTTTTTCTTTATATAATTAATATTATATTTATGAATTAAGGAGCCTCCTATATCTGCTATTTTAAAGCACAGAACAGCAATTTTATTCCCGTATAAGAGCAGAAAAAAAACTATTTATAGTTAATTGTTAATATAAAGATATCACTCATGTCAGAAGGTGTTTATCATATTATTATGAATCATATTATCATAAAAACAACATTCAACATGTTTATTGAAATTTCAACTTCGCTTAAATGTTTTAAATATAAAACAGCCATTATCAAAATATCGTTTTTCCCTTCTTACTTGGGAATAAAATCTAATTAGCAACTTTTAGTATATACTAAGTTGTTTTTGCTTTAATTGTTCATTTTTTATACTTTTTAAAGGGGAAAATAAAGTAAATTTATTCATTGCTTTTTTTCTGATTGATAAACCGAATTTTCCCAATATAATATTATTATAAATTTAAAGTAAAATTTTGTTGCCTATTCTTTGTTAAAGAAATCGCAATAATAAGTTTGCAAGATTTAATTATATGTATATGTTTGTATTTTTAATTTAACTGGAGATCTTAAATATCTGCACTTCTTCATCTATCATTAGTCAGGCTTCTTTTATAATCATAAAACAAGCGTTTTATTCTCATACAAGAGAAGAAAATTTGTTTTTTCTCTATTTCTTGTTCTAAGTTTAAGCACATATATTTTGCTTTTAAATTAATTTATATCTTTTTTATTCTTATACTTTTTTCCCTTTAATTGCTTTAAAAAAAATTACTTAAATTTTAATAATTTACATATTCTCTAACTATTTCTAAGGGAGTACAAAAAAGATATCCATAGTTAATATTATTTTTTGTGTCTTTTGATCTAAAGGTAATAATCCCTATTAGATTTCCTTTTTTGTTTATTAGTGCTCCACCGCTACTTCCACTAGAAGCATTTACATCAGCTTGAATAAATTTATTCATTTTTTCATGATAATCAATAATTACTTCAGTTCTACTTATTATTCCTTTTGTGTAACTAATTCCATAATTCATTGAATTACTAATAGTAAACACTTCTTCTGCATTCTTATAAGTAATATTCGTTAATTTGAAACCCTTGATATCTATATCAGCTTTTAACTTGGCTAAATCTAATTCATAATTGTAACCTTTTAGTTCGCATTTTACGAATGTTTCTTCGTTTGATAGACGAGCAAATACTTCATCACATTTTTTAACTTCATCATTCTCTTTATAAGTAACAACATGAGCATTAGTAATAATTAAGCCATCGTTTTCTATAATAGTTCCACTTCCAAATGTTTCATTACCGTTAACTATAGATTTGATTTCAACGACTCTATTAATACACTTTTCAACATCACTAGTATTTATATTTACTAACACTATTGCTGTAATACTCAACGAAACAGAAAAGATTAAAAATATAAGTAGGATTACTTTATAAATTAGATTACTTTTCTTCATTTGGGTTTTCTTTTGCTTCTTTATCTTCTGGATATTTTGCAAGCCATTCCTCTTTATTAAAATCTTTAATATATAAATTGAAAGGCAAAAAGTTGTTGAAATTAAAACCGAACTTATCTGGATTCTCAATATCTTTTTTTCTTAATTCAATATAGTTTTCTTTATAGTTATATACATATGTTATCCAACAATAATCTGAGGTAAGGCCTTTTTCTTTATAATATGCAAATCCAAAATTTCGAGTACTTACAAGCGAAAAAATCTCAACTTTTATTTTTTCTTTTTTATATAGAATATATCCTGCATAGGAGGCGGTTGTTGTCATCCCTTTTACAGTTGCAATTTCAATATTAGGATAGCTGTCTTGCTCGTTTTGACTATACCAAATCTTATTCTCATCAGGCGGAAACTTTTTATCTCTAGACAAAAAAACAGTAGAATCACAAGAAAGTAACAGAAGCGAAAATAAATAAAAAAAAGGAAAGTGTTTTTTCATAGTTTTAACTTCATCTATATACCTTACGTATATACTTATTTTATACCATCCATTTTGCATTTCTGTCAAGCGCTTTCATTACTATCAGTTAACTGCACTTTTTATAGTTAAGATTTACCTTTATAGATCCCCCTTTTCCATATATTCATTTCGTGTTGAGGCATAAAAATAATATGTATTGTTTTGTTCTTTGTTTCGTCTATAACTTAAAAAGCTATTTATTAGATACTTCCTAATTTAGCTTCTTTCTCAGTCCAAAAATGTGCAGAATTAAAAGAATTTACTTCAGAATCTTTAAAATTAATATTTTTATTATAAGCATATAAATAAGTATGTTTTTAAAAGAAACATTCCGACACTTAGAGAAAATAATAGATTATCCACACAAACCTATGCAAAATAGTTGTAACTGCTTGTTAGAGATTTGCAAATGGATTACAGAAAGTTGCATACAACTATAAAACCGCATTACTTTTATAAAAGGGAGTAAGTCATATGAACGATTTGATTAATCGTTGTGAGACAACCAGAAATAAAAAAGAGAAATCTTGCTTTTAAACGAGAACAAATTTAAGTTAACAACTTTTATTTATAATAAAGTTGTTTTAAAAATGGTGTTCTTTTTATAAAAGATAAATTGTCCAGATAGTAAGTTTTCTTTGTTGAAATAAGTATAAAATATAATTGAATGTCCAGATTAATACTAAAGAATCCATGCAAAAAATAAATATTTTTATATATTAATTTATATATGGTTTTTTATTGTTAATACTTTTACAAATCTATTTTCTAAACCTTTCCTATATTTTCTGTTAATTAATAATAATTATTAAAAGAATGTTAAGAATAGTATATGTACTTAAAAGAGCAGAAGTTTTTATGTTGCACTAATAAATAAAGATCATTTCTATATTGCAGTTATTTATTATATTGATAATAAACGTATTAAAAAATATTATTTATTTTGAGATTTAAGCTTTTTGATATTTTCTTATATTATTTAGAAAGGGCCAACAACTTTGTTTTTTTCCTCTTACTTGAAGGTAAAATCAAATTACCAACTTTTTATATTTAAAAAGTTGTTTTTAGCAATTTATTGGTTTTTTTGATATACATTGTTATTAAGAAAAAACTAAGAATTTATTACTTTGTTTTCGATTAATTAAATTTTTTATCAGCGTATTTAAAATATAAAAATTTATCCTTTGATGAAAAATAATATAATCTAAAGCTTTATTAGTAAGTAATTATATGTTTATGATTATATTTTTTTTGATTGAGATACACAAACAGTTGATTTTATTCATTACTAACAAAATTTTGTTTTATACTTACAAGGTCAGCGTTTTATTCTCATACAAGAGAAGAAAATCCACTTTTTTAATCATCTGAATAGTTTGATAATATCCTTTGCTTTTTATATAATTCTATTATAATCTTGTAAATTAATTTGTTTGTAAAAAAGTAATTTTACCTTCTTATAAGAGGAGAAAAAGAAGTTTTATACCATTTTTATATTTGATCACTTATATATTTTTTATCACCATTTTCATTTTTATAATTTTTTTATCATGCCATGTTTAACTTCAATTACAAAGAGTTTTTATTAGTATAATTGAATTCACCTGATTTATAATTATTCACTGTATAGTATTTTTCTAAATTGTGTTTTATTCTCGTGTTCCAGGGGAATTTTGCTTTTTACTGGTGCAAAATAATTTTATTTTTATTATTTGTTAGTTAGTATTTTTACCAAAGCTAACGGCATTGGAACAGATTAATTTTTTATATTATATTTATTCGTTGTTTGCATTAATTTGCCTTTTTTATTTTTCTTTTATATAATCATAGTGAACAAGACATAATCATAAATAGTATTAAATATATATTGTAAATACAAAAAACACTTGAATTATTTTTGATGTTGTATAATACTATTTAAGATAAAGGAGACAAAATGAAAAGAGCAAAAGATGTATTTCTTATATTAGGTGCTATTGTTAGTTTCTTATTATTTGCTGGTTTTTTCTTTTTAGGAATATCAAATTATATCATGCCAGCTCTGCTTGATAATCTTCTTAAGATTGTTAAACAATTGACTAAAATTTCAATAACAAGAAGCGCCAAACTCGCCTATCTCTTTTTTGCATTAGGAGCAGTAGAACTATTTTCTAGTGTAATTGCTTTAATAGCAAGAGCAAAGGCAAGACCAACTCCGTATACATTAACACTTATATTCCATATTCTTAAAGGAATGGATTTGCTTGTTATTATTGGATGTATCTGCGGAATCATTTCTTATAGAAATGGTGATGAATTAACGATAGCTTAAGAAAACGATTTAATAATTTCTTCAACTAATAAACAAAGGTTTTTACTTGCTTTATTTGCGACTTGTAAAACTTCTTCATGAGAATGTTTTGTTTTTGAAATACCTGTTGCCATGTTAGTTATACAAGATATACCTAGAACTTTAATATTTAAATAATTTGCAACGATTACTTCAGGTACTGTTGACATACCAATGGCATCAGCACCTAAGTTTTTGTATGCTTGGATTTCTGCAGCAGTTTCATAACTTGGGCCTGAATATAATGCATATACACCTTCTTTAATATCTATATTAAGTTTATTAGCAACTTTTTTAGCAAGTTGTATACTTTCTTTCGAATAAGCTTCAGACATATCAGGAAATCTTGGTCCAAATCTTTCGTCATTATCACCAATTAAAGGATTATTTCCTAGCATATTAATATGATCTTTAATAATCATTAAATCACCAGGAGTAAATGAAGAATTAATTCCTCCGCATGCATTTGTGACAATTAATGAGGATATTCCGAGCATTTTTAATACGTATATTGGGAAAGTTAGTTCTTTTAAAGAATTTCCTTCATAATAATGAAATCTTCCTTGCATTAGAACAACATTTACTTTATCGATATTTCCAAAGATTAAATTATAGCTATGTCCAGAAACCTTTGATTGAGGAAAATAAGGAATATTTTTATAAGGAATTACAATTTGATTCTCTACCTTGCTAGCAAGAGAACCAAGACCAGTACCTAAAATTATTCCTAAAGAAGGAGTAATATTAATTTTCTTTTTAATGTAGTTGACAGTTTTTTTGACTTTGTTATAAAACATAATTTTCACTTATATTATACAAGAAGTTTATTTCTCATTAGAAATAAAAAACAACAATAATAAAGAAAATAAGATAAAATATTTTTTGGAGGTTTAATATGCAAAAACTAAACAAAAATTTTACAAAACTTTCAGAGGTTGAAATTGAAGAACCAAAGAAAGAAGAGATTATTAAAGGATTTAACAAAATTAAAAAAGAATTATTAGAAGCAAATAGTGGAGAAGAAACTAATAAAGCAATTAAGAAATTCTTCTCTTATTGTGATAATGTTAGATCTATCTTTATTCTTATTCAAATAAGATACACAATGAATACAAAAGACGAGAAGTATTCAAAATTAAGGAATTTATTAGATGAGATAGATCCAGAAATTGAAAAAGCTAATAAAGAAGTATTAGAAGTAATACTCTCTCATAAATATAAAAAGGACATCATTGCACAATATGGTGAACTTTTATTTAAGGAATATGAATTAAGCAAAAAGACTTTTTCACCAGAAATAATTGAAGATTTAGTTGAAGAAAATAAACTCTGTAGCGAATATGTCGAACTCCTTAGTTCAGCATTAATTGAATATAAAGGTGAAAAATATACTTTATCTCAAATGGGTAAGTTTTCTGAATCAAAAGATAGAAAAGAAAGAAAAGAAGCAAATGAACTTAAATGGAAGTTCTTTGCAGACAATGATGCTAAGCTTGGTCAAATCTATGATTCTTTAGTAAAGGTTAGAACAAGAATTGCAAAGAAGTTAGGATACGAAAACTTTGTTCAACTTGGATATGACAGAATGGGAAGACTTGATTGGAATAGTAAAGATGCAGCAGAATATAGAGAAAAGATATTTAAATATATTGTTCCTATTTCTAAGAAAATTAGAGCAGCCCAACAAGCCAGAATGGGATATGAAGATGGAATGAAATATTATGATCTTCCATTATTTTATAAGAGCGGAAACGCAAATCCAAAAGGAACAATAAAAGACTTAATTCCAATTGCCCAAAAGATGTATTCAGAGATGCATAAGATAACTGCAAAATATTTTAATTTTATGGTTGAACACGGATGCTTGGATTTAGAAGCAAGACCTAATAAAGCAGGTGGTGGATATATGGAATATATTCCCGCTTTACAAACTTCATTTATCTTCTCTAATGCAAACGGGACCAGTGGTGATGTTGAAACTTTAACACATGAGTTTGGACATTCACTTCAAGGATTTTTAGGTGCTAAGCAAGTAGTTCCTGAATATAGAGCTCCTGGATATGAGTGTTGTGAAATGCATTCAATGAGTATGGAATTTTTAACTTATCCATGGATGGAAAACTTCTTTGGAGATAAAACAGAAAAGTTTAAATATTTCCATATATCAGAAGCAATTAACTTTATTCCTTATGGATCAATAGTTGATGATTTCCAAACATATGTTTATGAACATCCAGAGCTAACGCACAAACAAAGAAAAGCTTATTGGAGAAAGATAGAAAAGAAATTCTTGCCATATAAAAAATATGATAACAACGAATTCTTAGAAAAGGGTGGTTTCTGGATGTGTCAACATCACATTTACGAAAGTCCATTCTATTATTTGGACTATACAATCGCTCAAGTAGTTGCATTACAATTCTATATTGAAAGTATAAAGAAATGGAGAAAGACTTTTAAAAAATATATCAATTTAGATCTTCTTGCAGGGACTCTTCCTTTTAGAGAATTACTTAAAGCTGCAGATATCCAAAATCCATTTGATGGAGATAATATTAAAGTAGTAGCAAGTAAAATAAATAGAATCTTAAAGAAATATAATCCGATAGAATTGGATAAATAAACAAATAACAACTTGTATATATTTAACTAAAGTGTAAAATTAACCAGGGCGGGCTTAAGGCTTTGAATTAAACATCGATGTTTTTTCTTTTCCAGTCATCGAGAATTTTTCTAACCTTGATTGATATACTAGCTGGAGAATAATTGATATAAGAAGCTATTTCAGAAATAGTGAATCCTTTTAGATAAAGCATAAGTATTTTTCGATCATCTTTTTTCAGTTTGGAAATATATTCTATTAGATCCACTTTTAAAGCAATTGTTTTTAAATCAGGACAATCTCCTTTAATATCTAGAAACTTTTCTTCATCAGTTATTTCGTTTCCAATCCAACTTTTCTTTTTGCTTTTTTCTTTGAGTATTTTTATCACTCTAAAATAAAGTACACGATTTATACTTTTACTTAGAAAGTTTATAAATGCACCTTTAGACTGACTATAAGAATTTAATATTCCTTCTAATCCATCCATTGTGTATTTATATAATTCTCCATAGTTACTTAGTTTGTAATTTCGATAATGTTTTTTCAAAATAGAAGTCACCCTAGGAAGAACTCGTTTAAATAGTTCTTCTTTTGCATTTGAATTATTTTTTGCTTGTGTAGCAAGTTCATTTAAATTTAAATAAGTATAGTTATGAGGCATGTAATCTCTAAATTCATTATTAGATAATTTGTTAGAAATAGAATTAAAAACTTGCATTTCAAAACTGTTCAGTTTAACTGAATAAAAACTTAACATAACATTACTCCTTTTCTAATATTTATTTCTTATTTCTATTTGAAGTTATTTGGGCTAAAAATACTGCAGTTGCAATATTAGCATTTAAGGCATCAATTTTACCATTTAATGGAATCTTAGCAATATAATCGGAATGTTCTTTAATTAATCTACTTACACCATATCCTTCACTTCCGACTACTAAACAAATCTTTCCAGAATAATCAATTTCATCGTAATTAGTGTTTCCTTCTCCTGCACTAGTTACAATCCAGAAATTTTCTTTCTTCAATTTTTCAATAGTCTGATTTAAGTTTACTACTTGTACAATAGGTAGAAGTTCTTCAGCTCCAGTAGCTACTTTAGCAACAACAGGAGTTATTTGAACTTGTCTATTTTTTCCAATTATGATTGCATCAACATTAAAAGCTGCAGAAGTTCTTATTATTGAACCAAAATTAACAGGATCAGTAATTTGGTCAAGAAGTACAATAGTGGCATCTTTTTTCTCTTTTAATGTATTCAATACATCATTTAATTGAGAAAAAGCAAATTCTTCCATTTTACAAACAACACCTTGATGATTACTATTTGATGTTAAAGAATCTAGTTTTTGCTTGTCAACAAAAGAAACAGGAATGTTTTTTTCATTTGCAAGAAGAATTATTTCCTGATCTGGATGTTTTTCGTTAAGAAAAATAGATTTTACACGATTTTTCCCCTTCAAGGCGTTTAAACAGGGGATCCTACCATAAATAATGTCGCTTTTCATCTCAACTAGACAATAAAAATATAAACTAATTTAGTTTAATAGACAAGGGGAATGCTATTTTTTCTGCTTTTAAAAACAGGTAAAAAGATAAACATTATCCTCTTTTTAATGATTTTGGTTCTATAGATAAATATATTTTGTAGTTTTTTTACAATAAAAGACTTTTTATTATCTCTATTAGATAATAAGAAAAATATCTTTGTTATAATTTATCTATGAAGGCAAAACAATATGGAAAAGATAAAAACAGAAGTCAGTCAACAAACAATAAAAGAAATATATAAGAAAACAAGAATTAACTTTTTGTTATTCTCTATTATTTCAGTTTTTTTATTAGTTGGTTTTATTTTTTCTTTAATTACAATTGATGACATAATAACAAAGGTAATAAGTATAGCTTCTCTATTTTTTTCGGGTTTTCTTTTTATAATAAGTTTAATTGGTTTAATTGCATTATCTTTAGTTATTAAAAAAAATAAGGATTCAAATTCAATATATGAAGTTAGTTTTAATTCAGATTATTTAAACCTAGTAGTATACGAAAAAGAAGAGAAACAGGCAGAAATGATTTGTAAGTATGACCAATTTAAAAAATATGTTTTAACAACTAATTATGTTGTTGCTTATTATAAGGATGGAACAGTTATTCCATTTAATAGAGATAATAAGATTATAAAAATATTAGAAGAAAAAGGTATTAGTAGAAAGAAGAAAAAAGCAAAATGAAAGTAGGCCAACTTAATACTTTAAGCGCATATGATTTTAAAGGTTCTATTATTAACATTGATAAATATGTTAGTTTAGCAAAAGCAAAAGGATACACTCATATTGGCATTAAAGGGCGCGATACTTTTTTCTTTCCTAAGCTTGCTTCGAAATGTTTAGAAGAAAATGTCACCCCTGTATTTTTAACATCAATAAAAATTGAAAGTGAAGAAGGTGAATTAAATGCAGCTCTAGTTATTTTAGATGAAACAGGATATAAAAACATTTGTTATTTGAAGAACAATTTAAATAGTGAAAGTATATCAATAAATGAGTTAAAAAAGATAAGTGAAGGGTTAGCAATAATAATAGAAACAGATTTAAAATTTGAGTTTAGATTATTCCAAGATAAGATG
>CACYDF010000075.1 GCA_902773085.1 uncultured Erysipelotrichaceae bacterium | reverse complement strand
TTAAATAAAAAAGACTATTTTGCTTTTAAAAAAGAAAAGAGCGAAAAGTCTTTTTTTGCATTACTAGGAATATCTATTTTAATATTCTTTCCATTAAGTTTAAAAGTATTATTATTTGAATGATGATATAGGTGAGTAGACTCTACTAATAAATTTGCAGTTACAATTCCTGATTTTGCAATAAAATTATCAATAGTATCAACTCTGATAAGTTCAAAACGATTATTTAGGATAAAAGTTACATCAGTAGAAATAAACTTTGGATAATCAAATAAAGCACCTCGGTGAATAATTTCAAAGGCATAATAATCATTTGAATAGATTGGATTAAGTTTTAGTTTAATAATATATTCACCATCATCATTCCTACTTAAAGAATAATTCAAAATATCTCCATCATAGATTTGATAAGGAACTGTTGAATAAATAACATGTTTACTTCTCTCATTAGATTTTTTATAGACAGTTTCATCAAAGGTTAAGAATTTATCAACATACATTTTAGTATCAAATTGAAGAGACTTAGTGGCGTAATATTTCCTCATAAAAAGTTTTCCGTGCTTTTTTATATATGAATCATAATCTGAAAAAAGAATCGGACTATTTTTATAATTTTCAATTGAATCAGTTTCAATCGATTCTATTCTATTGTCAAATCGGTGAATGAATTTTTCACCTAGGCGAGCCATCTTGCCTTTTGAATATGCTTCAATCATTTCAACCTTTGGTGAGAAAAACTTCATTGAATTAATTTCATGAATATATTCAAAATTTATAATGCTTGCTTTACATTTTACATAGTTTGTTATTAGTTCATATGAAGATGAGGCTTCATCTTCGAAAATTTGTGTCAAAAGTTCTACAGGTTTATCTTTATATTTAGATAAAAAGAGTTCACTATTTTGTAAAAATATTGACATTATTTATTTGTAATTAAATTATCTAAATCAGAATTTTCAGTTGATAAGATTCTTTTTCTTTCTTCAATACGTCTTTTCTTTGCAATTTCTTTTGCTTCTTTTAATGAATAGAAATATACAGAAATTAAAAAGCCCAACATACTAACTACCATAATGATGGTTCCAAAGATTCTAAAATCAAATACAGAACCTTCTCTTTTGAAGAAAGTTGCAAAGGATTTTTGGGCTTGATATAAAAGGTTGTCAGCAAGTTTTCCAAAGTTATATGCAAACATTCCTAAGATAGCAAAGACTAAACCAGTTAAAAAGAGAACACTTAATACAATTAAAATAATAAGTTCACTTTGATATAATGATTTAATTTTCTTTGCTTCTTTTTTAGCCATATTATTCTCCTTTTTCTTTATTCATTTTTTTTATATATTCTTCATCAAATTTTTGTAATTCTTTTCCAACATGATTATATGCATTATCAAGTTTTGGACCAACACCAGCTATAATCTTATCAAAATAAGAAATAAATAAATTTGCAAAGGATTGGAAATTAGTTGTCTTCTTTTTACCAGTGAAAACTTCAAAATCTCCAAATAGTTGTTCCTTAGCTTGGAGGTAATCACGATCAGCTTCTTTATAAGTAGAAACAACATTAACTATATTTTGATTAATTTCTTTAAATTCATTTTCAAGCATTCTGATATTAGCATCATCACTTGGTTTATAATTTGGATCTGAACGTGGATCAATTCCACCGTGGCTTCTTGAATATGCTTCAAAATAAGTACGACTTGCAGCGTTAAGCTCATCAAAAGTAGTAACAAGTAATTTTGAACCAATCTTAACTGCAACGGAATGGAAAAATTCTTTATCAAGAGCAAAAAGTTCTTTTACTTCTTTATCTAATTTTTTATCTTTTTCAACTATATCAAGACCAGCATCAATAATTATTTCAAGCCTAATTCTTATATTACAAATAGTTGAAAATAATTCTTTTACTAAAGATTCTTCAACGATAACATTATCATTTAAATCTTTCTTTACTATTCTTCCATCATCTGAATATACATCTTCAATAAAGTAAGCAGTATCTTCTTTTAATTTAGAACCGAATTCACCATTGTTTGTACAGTTAACTTCAAATGGAGAACCTTGAGAAGTAAGATTATTTAAAATTTGGAAAAGATTTCCTCTTTCTTCTTGAGAGAAAGAAGGATTTTTAGGATTATCAACATACTTTAAAGATTCAACAACAATTCTTGATAGATTGATTAATGTCATTATATTTCTTTCTTCAAGTGTAATATTCATCTTATTCCTTCCTTAAACTTTTATATAATACAATAATATAGGTTATATTTCCATAATTAATTTATCTAAACAATGATTTTATCTTTCATATAAAAAGATGGATCAAGAAGATATTTTTCTAAATCTGATACTCTATCAACGATGTGATTTGCTTTACTTAGAAGAGATTTATCCGCACTAGACATAATAAAAGAATGAGGAAAATATTTAAACATTGTTAAGTCATTTCCTGAATCTCCAATAACAAAAACATCATTTACAGATATATTATTATCTTGACAATATTTTAATAGTGCTCGACCTTTATCAACTCCTTTTGCAGTAAATTCAATGACATTATCAGACCAAGCAATTTCAAAATCAGAAGAATAATTGTTTTTAAAATAAATACTGGCTTCATTGGTAAGTTTTGAAACTGATTTACTAAATCCCATCATAATCATAAATTTATATATAGTACCATCAGAAAGGAATTTTATAAAACTTTCAAGTCCTAAATTCATCGGCTCAGCATAAAAGCCTCTAAATTTATTAATTAATTTAATTATTGGACCAATTGACACTAAAAATTTATCAGGAAGAGTATACATCTTTTTCCCATCATCAAAAATAATCCAATTTAAGACTCTCATTGTTCGATATGTTTTTGAAAACACTTCTAAAACTTTATCGTTATCAAGTTTATGTGCATTAATTATTTTGTTATCTTTTAAAATGTAAGCTCCATTACATCCTATGAATGTAACTTTTGAATTAAATTTCTTTTCAAGTTTTTCAACTATATAAGTGCTTCTTCCACTAGCTAGAAGAATCTCTCCACCATTATGAGCAAACTTAGATAAGAATTTTACATTTGATGAACAAACACCTCTAATCCTTCTTTTTGGATAAAATAAAGTACCATCAAGATCACTTGCAATCAGTTTTATCATCTTAATACTTTAATTCAATAAGTCCGTATTTTTTATCTTTTCTTTCATATAGGACATTTACTTTTCCAGTTTCGGAATTTAGATAGATAAAGAAGTTATGATCAAGAGCTTCCATTCTGCAAATTGCTTCATCTAAATCCATTGGGACTAGTTCAATTAATTTATGTTTTATAACTTCAATTTGAGAATCACTAAATGAATTATCACTAACAAGTGATGCATGTAAAGAAGATTTTTTATTAACGTTTTTTAATAATTGATTTGACCTTTTCAATTGAACATTTAATTTATCAACTACTTTATCAATTCCAGAATAAAAATCTGAATCGATGACATCAGCTCGAGCAAAGAAATCTTTTGAACGAAGAGTAACTTCTATTATCTTTTTATCCTTTTTTGATTCAACTCTAATTGATGCATTTAAAGATTTTGAATCAACAAAAAACTTTTCAAATTTTACTAACTGCTTTTCAACTTTTTCTTTCATTGCAGTTGTTAGTTTTACACCATTTAATTTATAATCGTAGTTCATTGTAGCCTCCAAATTATTACCTATATTATACTAAAAAAATAATCTTATTTAAATGTTACAATAACATCAGATGGTAAAGAACTTTGCCCTTTTACAGTCGAGCTAGAATTATACAAATATGAATATTTTCTAACATTATCCCAACTATCTTGATTCCCGTTATAAATAAATGTTGTATATGAGATAAATGGACTAGAAGTATTTATATAATAAAAATCTGTTAATGAACTTGGTAATTCTTGTTCTTCAATTGACATATTAGTAGCAAAAATATATTGACTTGAAGAACTACTTTTTCCAGTATTAAAGAAGCTGTAGTAATATAACTGCTTTAATGAACTAGGTAAAACTAGTTTAGAAAGAGAATTATTTTGATTTGATAAAACAGCAGTATTTAATACTTCTTGTTTATTATGAAAATAAACTTCTTTGAAGTCTGCACTATTAAAACATGCATTACTTTTATTAAAGTAGCCCTTATCTATATTTGAATCATGACCTGGGAAAACAACTTTTCCATCACCTTCAATAAATAGTCTTCTTATTCCACAATTAGTCATACATCCTGCATAAAAAGTAAAATTATGTGATGAAGTACTATTTACAAATAGTTCTTTCATATTTGCATTAGAAATACTTCTTATACCTTTAATAGTAGAAGGTAAAATTAATATTGATGTATTTGATGAAGAATATGAAGTAACTTCATTATTAGCATTAACTACAAGTCGATTAGAGGAAAGTAAATTATTATATGGAGTAAACGAAGTATAATCTTTACCATTATTAATGCTATAGTTACTTTCACTTGACCACGAATATTCTCCAGGAGAAGAAAGAGAATACATTGCTCTAATAGTTAAATCAAAATCTGGCATTTGAGTAACTTGATAATCCCAATTTGTAAATACATAACCAATTTTTGATGGTGGATCAGGATATTCAATAACTTGGCCTGCATTATATTCTTTTGTAATAGGCTCAGCTCCATTATTAAATTCAAATGTTACTTTAAAAATTTCATTTTTAGGAAGTCTTTTATAAACAGTGTAGTAACTAATATGATCAGTGACTTTACTTATTTCTGGTTCCCATCCGACAAATCTAGTTTCAAATAAAGAATCTGGATCATCACTTTCTTTTACTGGAGGAATAACTCCAGAATAGGCAGGCATATCTCCATAATAATAATCAGTTAATTCAAGAAGGTGATCATCATCAAAAAAATTAACTCGATATTTATTTAAGATATTATCAAATTGAGCAGTATAGGTTATATCTCTTATTGCAGGTTCAATTTCTGGATCCCATGTATTATTAAACTTATATGTAAACTGTGTATTTGAATACTTAGTTGGAGGTAATTCGCTTTTAAATTCAGGAACAGTTCCTTTACTAACTAATTCTGAATATATCTCTTTTCCATTACCATCATTCCAAGTTATTTTAAATCTATCATCATCGTTATCTTTTCTTGAATATTGAAAATAGTCACCAACTAGTGAGCAAGATGATAAAGAAACACTAACAAGAAAAAAAGACGATATAGTCATTATTTTTTTAATTAAAGACATATATTACTATTATATATTAATTTTATAACCGAAAGATTCAATTTCTCCTTTAGTAAGTTTACGATACTGACCAACTTTTAAATCTTTTAATAATAATGATCCAATTCTAATTCTTTCTAGAGTTATTACTTTATGTCCGATTTCTTCTAAGATTAATTTTACTTCGTGTTTTTTTCCTTCATGTAAAGTAATTGAGAAAGTTGAATTAGTCTTAGTTGAAGATATGATTTTACCTTTGATATCTTTTGCTAAATAGTTTAATTCGTTAATAAAGACACCTTTAGATATCTTTTCTTCTTCATCTCCATAAAGAGGGTTTTCACAATAAGCAATATATTCTTTTTCAGGAGATGTTGATGGGTGAGTAATATAGTTACAAAACTCGCCATCATTAGTTAACATTATTAGTCCACTAGTATCATAATCAAGTCTTCCAACAGGAACAAGTCTTCCAAGACGAGGGTCAACTAAATCAATAATTTTCTTTCTTTTATTTGGATCATATAAAGAACAAATATAGTTTTTAGGTTTGTTCATTAATAAATAGATTCTTTCTTTATTTAAATCAATTTCAATTACTTTATTATCAACTTCAATAATATCCTTTGGTGAGCATTTTAAGCCAAAAGTATCAATTACTTTTCCATTAACTTTAATTCTTTTTTGTGAAATTAGTTCTTCTACTCTTCTTCGAGAAAAAGAACCATTTCTTGATAAAAGTTTTTGGATACGAATTTCTTCCATTAAATATATATTTAGTAATTAATTACTAAAAGCAAGAGCTCCAAAAGGATCCCAAGGTTCAAGTTCAATTGGTTTAAGTTCATATTGAGCAAGAAGTTCATCACTTAAATATTTTTTATCAATAACAACTTGATATACAAAATCACTAAACCAATCATCATCCATGACATAGTAGCCATCTTTTCCAGTTTTTTCTCCCCAGGAATTTTCAATCTTCCATCTATTAGGTTTATTATTTACTAGATTGACTCCAGTAATAACCATTGCATGGTTCATCTTTGATTCACCATAATTAATACGATCTTCTTTACTCATATCAAATTTAGTATCAAAGATTTCATCTAATAAGTAATTCTTTTTAGATAGATAGCCTTTTTGTCTATTATCATATTGAGATATATCAGCTCCAAACCAGACTGCTTCATTATTTTGTAGCTGCTTGACTACAAGTTCTTTAATAACATTCATAGGTAAATTTAAATATTTAATCTGTTTACCTTCAATTACATTTGCTAAATATTTAACAGTATATGTTTTATTATATGGTTTATCTATTGTTGGTGCATTAATTATTGATATCTTATTTGATAAATCAATCTTTACATATTTCTTGTAAAAGTCTTGAGGTGTTATATCTTTAATAATGTGATAATTCTTATCTAAATCTACATATTCATATGTGAAAGATTTTGGAGGTAGTCCAAGAGTAAGACCAAGGATTTGATAAATAGTAGACATCATCTTATTTTTTAATTGATATAAAGCTTCTTTATTTGCTCCAGATTCATATTTCTTTCTAATAATAGATGCATATTGGCGTAATTTTGTTGTTAAAAATTTATTTAATTCCATTGTATTTGACGAACAATATGTTTCTGGCATAACATCTTTTGGACAAACTCCATATTTATTTACTAAAGAAACAAACATATCATATTGTCCACCATCTAGTACTGGAGCAGTAAGTAAAAACATAATTAGTTGAGAATCAACTTTTTCTTTTACAGTATTAATAATATTTTCCAAGAAAGTATTTGCTTTTTCTAACTTATCATAGAATTGATGATAAGATTGAGAAAGTTCCATATCTTTTATATTAAGATTTTTAATAACTTCATATCTCATTAAATTAGTTGAAGCAAACATCCAACATCTTCCAGACTTTTCTTGATTTGTAACTTTATAGTTTTTAATATCAAGAGAAAAGATGTGTTTTAAATTACTATTTTGTTTATAGTTATAAGCAGCAGGTTTAATTCCTTGATTAATTAAAGAGGCTTGTAAAGGAATATTTTCTTTTCTTTCAGCAAATGATTTTTCAAATTTTTCTAAGTCTTTTAATTCAATACATTCTTTCATAATTTTTCCCTCATTGAATTAATATACTCTTTTTATATATCAAAAACAACAAAAATATATTATTAATAATATATTTATTTTTAAACTATAAATAAACATTATGTTAAAATATGAATTGTGAAAAAACTGCCTATTTTACTATGCTTATCAACATTTTTTGCCTCTTGTAAAAAAGAAGTATTTAATGTCGAATTACCTCTTGATGATGTAAAAGCTATTCAATCTCCTATCTCAGAATTTAGTGGAGAAACAAGTGAATATTTTTCTTTCAGTATAAATTATAAACTGCATGATAACCAATATTATTATTCTTTTGTTTTAGATAATCCAAAAGAAGAAATCAATGATATAAAAGTTCTTCTTGTTGATAGTGATAATCGAGGCTATATTTCATTTTTTGGATACGATAAAAACTATTCTTTAATTACAGGAAATAAGAAAGAAAGTAATACAAGAGTAATAGGAATTAATATCAATTTTCATTACTCATTTTCAGCCCCATTATTTAAACTTTATTCATACTTTAAAATTAATAATGAAAAGGTCGAAATTAAGTGTAAAATTAGTTCAAATATAAAGGAGTAATTTATGGATATTATTAGTCAAATTTGTTCAGAATTAAATCTTAATCAAGTTAATGTTAAAGCTGCTATTTCTTTACTTGATGAAGGAAGTACAGTTCCTTTTATTGCAAGATATAGAAAAGAAAAAACTGGTGGCCTTACTGATGAAAATTTACGAAACATTGAAGCACGTCTAGTTTATCTAAGATCTTTACAAGAAAGAAAAGAAACAGTTTTTGCTTCTTTAAAAGAACAAAATATTACTGACCCAGTTCTTCTTGATAATATTGATAAGGCTCTTACTTTAGCTGAAGTTGAAGACTATTATAGACCATATAAACCTAAAAAAGTTACCCGTGCATCAAAAGCTAAAAAAGCAGGTCTTGAACCTCTTAGTAAATACATCATGGAAGATAAAACAAATCAGCTTAATGAAGAAGCAAAGAAATATCTTTGTGATGGCTATGAGACAGTTGAAAAAGCAATATCTGGTGCTCTTGATATCCTTGCCGAAAAAATTTCAGATAATGCATCTTATCGTATCTTTATAAAAAATATAGCATTCAAAGATGGACGAATAGAAACAACAAAAGAAAAAGATTCGAAAGTATTAACATATGATAATTATGCTTCATATTCAAGAAAACTTTCTCAGTTAAAAGGATACAATGTTTTAGCTATAAATAGAGGATGTAACGAAAAAGTTTTAACAAAAAAATTAATTTATGATGATGATACAATTTTAAATTATATTTGTGATAATGAAATTCCTAAAAACACTCCTTATGATCAACTACTTCAAGATATGATAGTTGATTCATATGATAGACTTATTAAACCTTCAGTTGATAATGATGTCTTCTCTTCTTTAATGGATGAAGCAAGTGATTCTGCAATTAGTGAATTTAAGATTTCATTAAAAGCAACCCTTCTTGATTCACCTTTAAGAAATAAAAGAATTTTAGGTTTTGATCCAGGCTTTATTAATGGATGTAAGGTAGCATGTATTGATGAAAATGGTAAACTTATTGGAGAAGAAATAATTGAAAATCCATTTAATAATTCTTTTAAATATACCCAAGCACAAAATAAAGTATTGAATTTGATTAAGAAATATAAGATTGATGTTATTGCATTAGGGAATGGTACAGCTTCTAGAGAATCTGAAAAGATGCTAAAAGAAATGAAGTCAGTAAATAAGCTTGATTCTTTAGATATAATTATTGTTAGTGAATCAGGAGCAAGTATCTGGTCTGCTACTGAAAATGCACAAAAAGAGTTTCCTAATTTATCTCCAAATTTACGTAGTGCAGTCTCTCTTGCTAGAAGACTTCTTGATCCTCTTTCTGAACTTGTTAAAATTCCACCTGAAAGTATTGGGGTTGGTCAATATCAATATGACATTGAAAAAAAGAAGCTTACATTTGCTTTAAATAATGTCGTTGAAGATTGTGTTAACTATGTTGGTGTTGATTTAAATACAGCAAGTTCATCTTTGCTTTCTCATATATCAGGAATTAATGAAAAACTTGCTTTAAATATTGTTGAAACAAGAGAAAAAGAAGGACCAATTCTTTCTAGAAATGCTTTATTAAAAATTAGTGGAATGGGACCAAAAGCATTTCAAAACTGTGCTGGGTTTTTACGAATTCCTGAATCAAAAGAAGAACTTGATAACACTTCTGTTCATCCTGAATCTTATGCTATTGCTAAATCAATTTTAAAAGAGATTAATGCAAAAGATAAAGAAGAAAGAATTAGACTTCTTCAAGAAATTGATGATACTAAAATTAAGTCATTAGAATCTCAGTTAAATGTTGGTGAACCTACTTTGAAAGACATCATTAAAGAATTAATTAAACCATCACGAGATCCTCGAGATGTGAATAAGATTGCTCATTTAAATGATGATATTACTGATATAAAAGATTTGAAAGTTGGAATGATATTAGAAGGCACTGTAAGAAATGTGACAGGCTTTGGTTGCTTTGTTGATTTAGGTGTTGAAATTAATGGACTTGTTCATATTTCTCAACTATCTGATTCTTATGTAAGTGACCCTCATGAAGTAGTAACACCAGGTGATATTATCAAAGTAAAAATAACTGAATTAGATCTAACAAGAAATCGAATTTCTTTGACGATGAAAAAAAGTGAACTAGGAAATAAGAAGGAGTAATTATGGACGAGATTAGAAGATATAAAGTTTTTACAGCAACTCCAATTTGGGTTAGTATTTTGCACCTTATTGCTGTTTTATTTTTTCAAACAAACTTCAATATTAATGAATCAAAAAGTGTAACTGGTTATGGAAGTTACGGCTTTTTATTTGGTTCATCACAGATGTTTTTTAATATCGTCAAATTTGATTTAAATGCTATTAAAATTGCTGTTAGTATTTCAACTATTATTCTTGCTCTAATTTTAGTTTTTTCTAGTTATTTTTCTCTTACAAAAAATACTAAATTTATTTATCTAAGTTTAGGTGTTTATTCTCTTGATTATATTTTTTCAATTGTTGGTCAAATTTTACCATCTATTAACAATAATATTTCATTAAATTTTGTTCCTTATTTCTTTTCTAATATTATTCATATTATTGGTATTTCATTAATTGTTTATTCCTTATATGTTTCAAGAAAAATAAAGGAAGAGAAAGATGGATGAACTATCTAGAACTGAAGAAAGAATCAAAGTAATGCAAGGCTTATATGAAGTCTTTGCTTTTGATGAAAATAAAACTGATTATGATGCTACTTCAATTTTATGTCAGTTATTTAATGTCGATAACTTTGATTTAATCCCTAATTATGCAAAATATGTTTATACTCTAGCTCTAGATAATTTAAATGAATCGATTGTTTTAATTGATAAATATTTAAATAAATGGACTTTTTCTCGACTTGATAATGTTGCTAAAGCAATTCTTGTTTTAGGAGTAACAGAAGGTAACTTGACTACTTTATCAAATAAAAAGATAGTAATTAATTCAATGGTTGAACTTGCTAAAAAGTTTTTAAAAAGTGGTGATTATAAATATATAAATGCTGTTTTAGATAAAGCAATTAAATAGTATGGATATTAAAAATCATAATTTTTCAGTTACTGAAATATCGCAAATACTAAAAGAACTATTTGATGGTGATATTTTTAAAAATTTATCAATATATGGAGAAATATATTCAATTAAAAGAGGAAATCTCACCTATATTGATATAGGTGATAAAGAAAAAGAACAAAAAGATTCTCCTGTAATTAGATGTGCTCTTTCTTCTTATTCATATAATCCCATTGTTGACAAACTTAATGTTGGTGATATTATTCTTGTTCATGGTTCGTTTTCTTACTATAACAAAGGCTCTTCAATTACTTTCTGGGCAAATAAAATTGAATTACTTGAAAATCAACTTGGTTTATCTTTAATTAAAAAAAGAGAAATACTACTAAGACTTGAAAAAGACGGATTATTAACTAGAGAAAAGAAAATATTACCTAGAATTGTTTCAAATGTTGGTATTATCACTGCTAAAGATTCAGCGGCATATAACGATATTATTACGACATTAAAGACTAGATTTCCTACAAATACAAGGCTTTTTCCTGCTCTTGTTCAAGGAAAAGACGGAGCTAAATCATTAATTAATGCTTTAAATTTAGCATATAAAAGCGATGTAGATGCAATTATTATCGGTCGAGGTGGTGGATCAAAAACTGATTTATCGTGTTTTGATGATGAAGAACTTGCTCGTACTATTGCTAAAAGTAAAGTTCCAATAATTACTTGTATAGGACATACAATCGATATATCAATTTGTGATCGTATTAGTGATATTTCTGCAATAACTCCAACTGAAGGTGCGTCACTTATTAACCCATCGATGGATGAAATTAATGAATTGTTTATTAATTATAAAGATAATCTTGATTTTTATTTTGATGAAAAAATAAATAATACTTTATTATCTATTTCGAATAATCAGGAAAAATTAAATGCATATTCTCCTTCTAGAAGACTTTTATCGATGAAAGAAAAAATAGAACTTAATAAATATAATCTTTTTTCGTCATTTGATTTAGTTTTATCTAATTATTTAAATATGTGTAAAAACGAAAAAGATGAATTAGATAGATATATTGATATATCTATATCTAATAAAAATCAATTAATTAGTTCTTATAAATCTAAGATTGAGATTTTTAATCCGAAGATGATTGAAGAAAAGGGATATGTTCAAATTATTAAAG
The DNA here is from genome assembly GCA_902773085.1 of uncultured Erysipelotrichaceae bacterium. Lineage (GTDB taxonomy): Bacteria > Bacillota_I > Bacilli_A > RFN20 > CAG-288 > Enterosoma. Next base: position 1,010 of record CACYDF010000075.1, on the reverse strand, counting down.
AAAAAAATATTATTAAAAGTAAGAAGAAATTATCAAGTAATGATGAAGTCGAAATAGTATTTTTGGACGGTTCAAAAGAGGCTATAATAAAATAGGGGGTAAAATGAAATTAGATATTAAAAAATTGTCCATTGAACAAATTGAAGCTGAAGTTAAAAAAATGAAGGATCTATCATTTGAAGAACTTCAAAAAGAAATGGATGAGATATTATTAAAAATTAAACAAGATGATGTTACTTTATCTGAATCTGGTTCCTTATATGTATATGGGAAAGAGATTAATAGACTGATGGAAGAAAAAGTAAATCAACTTTCTAAATCTGTAAAAAATTCTTAGATAAATGAAAAAGAAAGAATATCTTGCCTTAAAGGAACTTGACTATAATTCCTTAAGAGTGCTAGCAATGGATATTAGATCAGATATTCTTTCTAATGTAAGAAAAAATGGTGGACACCTTTCTTCTAATTTAGGTGTTGTTGAACTAACTATTGGACTACTTAGAAACTTTGATCCGATCGATGATGATATTCTTTTTGACGTTGGTCATCAAACATATCCTTATAAAATTTTAACAAATAGATCACTTGAAAATTTACGACAACTTGATGGTGAGCCTCCTTTTTCTTCAAAGGAAGATTCGCCTTTTGATAAATATAATAATGGTCATGCAGCAACTTCTATTTCAACAAGTATGGGTATGGCTAAAGCAAAAATAGATTCTAAAAATAAGTCTTATACTATATCAGTTATTGGTGATGCTTCTATTACTTCTGGTTTATCATTTGAAGGATTAAATAACTTATCTAATAACAAAGACTTTGGATTAATAATTGTCTTAAATGATAATGGAATGTCAATTAGTCCTAGTATTGGTTTGATGTCAAAAAGTTTTCAAAAATTACGTAAATCGAGATTCTATTTTAAGACATCATCATCATTAAAAAAGGCTCTTGCTAAAAATAAGATTTCACGAAAATTATTATCATTTCTTTTAACAATTAAAAATACT